>JAVHVL010000321.1:0-5846 GCA_032160565.1 Pseudonocardiales bacterium
GAGCAGCAACTCGATGTCGCTCGCACATGGGGGATCGCGCTGGTCGCGGCCGTCGTCGCCGGAGTGGCGTACGGGGCAATCGCACTTGTCGCGCGGCTGTTGACGCCGTGGGTCAACGGCCGGTCCGGAGCAGTGCGATGACGATCGTGGACTCCGCTGATTCCGTGGGCGCCGCCGAGGCGGCCGAGGCCGGTGGCGTCGGTCAGCGCGGCAGCCGCGTCCGCGGACGGACGACTGGAGCCGTCGGCCGGGCTGCCCGGTCGACCCTGCAGCTGATCATCACGATCGCCATCGTGCTGGTCGCGTGGGTGGTGTTCCTGCGCGCGTACGGCCTCAGCCCGCTGGTCGGGAAGAGCCCGGCCGCGGTCTGGGCATACCTGTTCTCCGGGCCTGAGTCCGCCACCCACCGCTCGGCGATCACCGGCGCCCTCGGCGTGACGCTCACCGATGCCGCGATCGGCTTCGTGATCGGGTTGGCGGCTGGAGTCCTTGTCGCCACCGTGTTCACGCTGTCGCGCGCGCTGGAGCAGACGTTCCTGCCGGTCGCGTTGATGATCCGCTCGGTCCCGTTCGTGGCTATGACTCCGGTCATAGTGCTTGTGTTCGGCCGCGGCAGTGCAGCCGTCGCGGTGATCAGCGGGCTCGTCGTGTTCTTCCCGACGTTGATCAACATGGCCTTCGGGCTGCGGTCGGCCTCGGCGCTGACGGTTGACCTCGTCCGGGCGTACGGGGGTGGTTCGCTGACGCGGCTACGCAAGGTCGCGCTCCCGAGCGCGATGCCGTCGCTGTTCGCCTCTGCCAAGATCGCGGTGCCGGGTGCGCTCATCGGTGCGCTGCTCGCGGAGTGGCTCGCGACCGGACGCGGGCTGGGATCCCGAATGCTGAACGACGGCACCACGTTCCAGTACGCGGATCTGTGGGCGTCGGTGGCTGTCCTCACCGTGGTGAGCACGCTGCTCTACTTCGTCGTCGGAGTCGTGGAGTCGATCGTCCTGGAGCGCTTCGGATCAAGCAACGCCCGCCGAGCCGAACGCTGAGTGGCGCCTTCGGCGTTGAGTGTCGCGCTATTCCGCGCCACTCAACCAGAAACGCGCCACTCAACGGGAGGACGCGACGTCGGGTGCGGCGAGCAAGGATCCGGGCAACCTGAACTCGTGCGCCGACCCGGTCGCGTCGATGACGGCGGCTCGGTCGTCACCGACCAGGACGAGACCCTGCGCTGTCTCGTAGAGCCCGCGCACAACCGGAATGCCGTCCACCGCGATTCGCCGTACGCGGTGCCCGGTGCGGCCATCGAGCTCAACCACCTCCGACCGCGCGTTGTTCGAAAGGGCCAAGAAGATCGAGTCGGCCGTGGTCAGAACGGCCGCCCCGACAGCGCCCCGCACGATGAGCTGGTCCACGCCGTTGGCCGGGCCCTGGCGTAGCTCCACCGTCGAATCCGGCGGCATCCCGATCTGCGGGACGACGCTGGAGACCAGTAGCGGACGCCCCCCGCGGCAGCCGAGCGCGGTGAGCGACGTGGCGGGCACCGTGGTCGGCGAGGAAGGCCGGCCGGTGGACAGCGCCACCGTTGCCACGTTGACGACCGACTGCCCGCTGTGCGCCACGCACAACGTGGTTGGAGCTGCCGATCCGGTGGCGAACGTCGCGGCAACCGCTGCGCGCACGGTCCGGGTCACCCGGCCGGAGGCGACATCGAGGACGCCGATCGCCGCGCTGTCGGCCGCGACGAGCACCGTCTCCGCGCCGGCAGGAAGCGGGCTACGTCCGGCCGCGATCGCCCCGACGCGGACGAGGGCCTCCTGGCCGGCATCGACACGGTACAGCGCGCTCGTGCCCTGCCGCTCCGGCACGGTCACCAGCCACGGCCCACGCGCCGGACGGATGATCCGCGGGCCGAGGTCGGGATCGTCCTGCCTCTTCGAAGGAATCACGATCAGGCTCTCTGCCCGCCGCGCCGATGGGTCGATCCCGATCACGGCTCGCTGGCCGTTGACCTTGGCCACGGCGAGCAGCTCCGCACCCTGCCAGTCGTGACCGACTTCAACCCCACCCGGGCCGCAGCCGGCCAGCGTCGCCACGAGCACCACTACCAGCCCGACGGCGCGAGATCGACGTCGCACCGTCACCAGTGCCGCATCGCAGTGAGCGGGTCCATCCGCGCGGCGCGTCCGGACGGCAGCAGCGCACCCAGAGCGACGACCGCCAACGTGACGGCGCTGATCAGCAGGACGGTCAGAGCATTCGGCAACGGCAAGCCGCCGCCGAGGTATTCACGTAACTCCGGGCTTCGACGTAGCAGCGTGCCGAGCAACCAGGCCCCGAGCACCCCGAGGACCAGGCCCCCGCCGACCGCCGCCGCGGCCGTGAGGACGGCCTCTGCCACGAACGTGGTGAAGACACTCCTATTGCTGAATCCGGTTGCCTTCAGGATGCCGATCTCGCCGGTGCGCTGACGTACGAGAGCCCCGGTGACGGTGACGGTGCCCACCAACGCGATGAGTGCGAGTACGACCAGCAAGGCCCGGCTCGCCGCGCGCACCAGGCCGAGCAGCGCCGGCAAGGCCTTGAGCTGCTGCTGCAGCGCGACCGCGCCGAATCCTTCGGCCTGGATGGCGTCGAGCAGGTGGGGTACGTCTTGGGATGTCGTCGCCACCACGGTCACGGCGTCGTAGCCGATCTCAGTGGCGTACCGGCTCTCCGGCACGCCGGCTATCAGGGCTGACCACCGGATGACGCTGCCCTGGTCGAGATAGGCCGCCGCGGGGCCGTCGACCTGCCACTTCGGATCGAATAGGGCTACCACCGTGACGGTGTCGGATGTGCCGGTGCCCGTGGCGTTTCCGGTCTTGGTGATGGTCTGAACGGTGATCCGCTTGCCGAGCAGGACCGACAGGTCGGTGCCGTCGGCACGGGACGGCAGCACGATCTCGCGCGATGCCAGCGGGAACACCGCAGCTCGGATGCCCGCCGTGATCGGCGGCGACAGGGACGGGCGAACCGATGTCGCGTAGAGCAGCACACCGGGAACCTGCGGTCCCTTGTACCCGAAGGAAACCTGCGTGCGCGGCTCCACGGACGCCACGCGCGCGAGGTTCCGGAGCCCCGTCACGGCCGTGTCGGACAGGATCGGCGCGCCCTGCCGGTCTATGGTTCGATCGACGGAGATGCTGCGGTTGGCCACCGATTCGAGAATGCCGTGATTCGACACGCTGACAGCGTTGTCGGCCACCCCGAAGGCGGTCGTGCACAGGCCGACAGCGAGCGCGACGAGCACGACCTGGCCGGCCAGCCGCCGCCGCAAGGCGAGCACGTTCAGCACCGAGAGGAGCAATGCGTTCATCGGGAGGACGCCTCCGCCTCGAGCTGGCCGGCGTGCATGCGCAGTACCCGATCGGCGGCCTCGGCCACCCCGTCGTTGTGGGTGACGATCAGCACCGTGCGGCCCTCGGCCGCGATCTCGCGGAACAGTCCAAGCAGCTGTTGTTCGGTCTCACCGTCGAGGTTCCCGGTCGGCTCGTCGGCCAGGATCACCGCGGGGTCGTTGATCAGAGCGCGCGCCAGTGCCACACGTTGCTGCTCTCCAGCGGACAGCTCGCCGGGTCGGTGTCCGGCCCGTTCGGCAAGGCCGAGCCGTCCGAGCAATTCCTTGGCCGCAGCCGCTCCCGCGTGAGCACCGCGCCGGTAGGGCAATGCGACGTTCTGGGCGGCGGTCAGATGCGGCAGCAGGTTGAACGCCTGGAATACGAAGCCGATCTGCTCACCGCGCAGCCGCGCCGCCGCGGCGGATCCGAGGCCTACCAGGTGCACGCCGTTGATCTGGACGGATCCCGAGTCCGGTGGGGTCAACGCGCCGAGCACGTTCAGCAGGCTGGACTTCCCCGATCCGGAACGCCCGACGAGGGCGGTCAGCTGCCCGGCCGACAGTTGCACCGAGACGTCCCGGAGCACCTCGACCCGCGACCCCGCGGTGGTGTACACCGTGACGCAGGCCGACCTGGACAACGGCAGCGTGAACGACACCGCGACCGCGTCGGGCACCCCGCCGACCGGGCCGCCGGTCACCTCGCCGCCATCCACCGCGATCGTCACCGTGGCGCAGTCCCCGGCGCTCACAGTGGTCAAGACCGCCAGCCCGGCGACGGTCAGCGCCGCCGGTGACACCATCACCTACTCGTTCCTCGTGACCAACACCGGCAATGTGACCCTCACCGGCGTGACGGTGAACGAGACCTCGTTCACCGGCACCGGGACGTTGTCGCCGCTGTCGTGCCCGGGCGGCGGGGCCACGATCGCCTCCCTTGCCCCGGGTGCGTCCGCGACGTGCACCGCTACGTACGTGGTGACCCAGGCCGATGTGAACGCCGGCTCGATCACCAACACCGCGACGGGCACCGGCATCCCGCCGACCGGCCCGCCGGTGACCTCGCCGCCGTCCACCAAGACGGTGACAATCCCGCCGGTCAAGAAGTTGGGGCTGGTGAAGCAGGCGCATGGCGTGGACGTCAACGATGACGGCGTCATAGGCGCCGGTGACCGGGTGGATTGGACGCTCATCGTCACGAACCTCGGCACCGTGACGATCACCAACATCCATGTCTCCGACCCCACGGCCGGCACGGTGACCTGCCCGGCCACCAGCCTCGCGCCGGGGCAGTCGATGACCTGCACCGTGGCGTCGCACACGATCACCGCGGATGACGTCAAGGCAGGAAGCGTCGCGAACGTCGCTACGGTGTCCGGCTCGGGCGGCACCGGCACCACCGCGAAGGCGACCGTTCCAGTGCATCCGGTCCAGACACCGCCACTGGCCTTCACCGGCAACGACTCACGGCTCCAGATCGTCCTGGCAGCGCTGCTGCTGGGCGTCGGCGGCCTGATCACCCTCGCCGGCACGCGCCGCCGCCGCACCTCGACTCGACGCAACCGTTCAACCAATGAAACTAGGGAGAGTTAGCCATGCCCCACCCCTCGGTCAAGGGCGCTGCAGTATTGGCTGCGGTCGGGCTCGCGGTCAGCGCCGCAGCCGGCTGCACGTCTGGATCCTCGAATCACAGCGCTTCGACACAGCCGCCGACGGCGCAGCCCTCGGGCAAGACAAGCAGCTCGGGCAGCAGCGTGGCCGGTGCCACCGCGGTCCCGACCAGGGTTGCCAATAACGTCAAGTCGCGCAAGAACGTGCAGCTCTCATCATGTACGAAGGTCGCCGGCGGGTGGGGTGCCGGCGGCACCGCCGCGAACCCTGGCACCAAGGCTGCCGCGTACACGATCACCGTGTTCTTCACGACGACCTCGGCAACCGTGGTCGGCATCGGCAAGACCCAGGTCAGGGTAGCTCCTGGGGGCACCCAGGACTGGACGGTGACCGGCAAGTTCAAGGCACCGGCGAAGATGCTGTGCGTGCTGCGCGGCGTGGGATGAGCTGACACCCCCGCAATGACCCCCGGCTTGCCCGCTCGACAGTCGCCCTTTCCCCCGATCCGGGTGACTGCGGCGGGCGAGCCGGGTTCCACCGCACCAAACGTGTGTGCACGAGTTGCTCTCGGAGCGAATAGGAGAGCGAGATGTCGCTCGACCATCTGGCGCCGTCCCACCTGCTACTGACCGCGGCGGCCGCGCAGCGGGACGCTGAGAACCAGCGGACGGCACGGACGCGCCTGATACGCCTGGTCGCCGGCAAAGCCCGCGACGCGAACGACGCGAAGCTGTTGTTCGCCATTCTGGGGCTGGACCCTCGCGAGGCGCGGACATCGAGGTGACGTCGCCTACCGCCAGGTCAACCGACGAACCTGCCCTCCGCCCCACGCCCAACGCCGACGAAGTTACGACGATCAACGCGTCGT
>JAVHVL010000350.1:0-9960 GCA_032160565.1 Pseudonocardiales bacterium
CGCACGCAGGAACGAGCGCCAGACCCCGACGCGCCAGTCAGACGCTCCCAGGTGCGGCGCCGGCGCCGGCGCGGCAGTTCCGTGGCTCATGGCCCATGATCCTAGTGACGGGCACCTAGTGACGGGCGCCCGGTAATGGGCGCGGCGATGAGCGGCGCACGTACCATCGCTGTGTGCCCCAGCCCGACGAAAGTGCCATCCGCGCCGCCCTCGCCACGGTCGACGACCCCGAGATCCGCAAGCCGATCACCGAGCTGAACATGGTGGACGGCATTGCCATCGCGACGGACGGCTCCGTGGACATCCGCCTGCTGCTGACCGTCCCGGGCTGCCCGATGAAGGAGCAGCTCACCCGCGATGTCACGGCGGCGGTCTCGCGGGTCGCGAACGTGGCCGCGGTGAAGGTCACCATGGGCGTCATGAGCGCCGAGCAGCTCACCGCACTGCGGCAGCAGCTGCGCGGCGACGCACCGGCCAACGAGATCCCGTTCGCCCAACCCGGCTCGCGCACCCGCGTCTACGCGGTGGCGTCCGGCAAGGGGGGCGTGGGCAAGTCGTCGGTCACCGTGAACGTAGCGGCTGCGCTGGCCGCGAAGGGCCTGTCTGTCGGCGTCCTGGACGCGGACATCTACGGCTTCTCGGTGCCGCGCATGCTCGGCGTCACCGGCAAGCCGACCCAGGTCGAGCAGATGATCATGCCCCCGAGCGCGCACGGTGTGAAGGTCATCTCGATCGGGATGTTCACGCCGGGCAACACCGCGGTCGTGTGGCGCGGGCCGATGCTGCACCGCGCGCTGCAGCAGTTCCTCGCCGACGTGTTCTGGGGCGATCTGGACGTGCTGCTCATGGACCTGCCGCCGGGTACGGGCGACATCGCCATCTCCGTCGCCCAGCTCGTACCGTCCGCGGAGCTGCTGGTCGTGACGACGCCACAGCTGGCCGCCCGCGAGGTGGCCGAGCGAGCCGGCTCCATCGCCCTGCAGACGCACCAGCAGATCGTCGGCGTCGTGGAGAACATGAGCTGGCTGGAGCTGCCGGACGGCAACCGCATGGAGCTGTTCGGCTCCGGTGGCGGGCAGGCGGTGGCCGACTCGCTCGCGGCCTCCACCGGCACGAAGGTCCCGCTGCTGGGGCAGGTGCCCATCGATCAGCAGGTCCGGGAGGGTGGCGATTCGGGCGCACCGGTCGTCATCACCGACCCGGGCTCCCCCGCCGCGGTGGCACTGGCCGGCGTGGCCGACGCGCTCGCGGCGCGGCAGCACAGCCTCGTCGGCCGCTCGCTCGGGCTCGCTCCGGCGCGCTAGACCGGGTCAGGTGGCGTCGGAGTCATACGGCGCCTGCTCGCCGCGACCGAGCGGCTTGGGCGCAGGTGGCAGCGGCTTACCCTCCGCGGAGCTCTTCTCGAGGGAGACGGTGTCCGCCGCCGGCTCATCCCCCATGATCATGTTCTCCATGGCGGTACGGGGGTTGAAGTCACGCAGCTTGTCGGCGTCGTCGCCGAGGATCACCCGGGAGATCGCGGTCCGCGGGTTCAGGTTGCGCAGGTCCACGTCGGCGAACTCCGGGCCGAGCTCCTCCCGCAGCTGGGTCCGGGCGCCGGTGGCCATGTCGCGCAGCGTGCGGATCATGCGCGCTGCGTCCTTCGCCAGGCCGGGCAGCCGGTCCGGGCCGAGGACGACCAGCCCGACCAACGCGAGGACCATCAGCTCCATCGGCCCGACATTGAACATGCGGCCGAGTCTAGGCCGCGCTCACCGGCAGGCGGATGAGAGAGCCGACTGAACCGCGCGGCCCGCCACGGCGAGGCGCGTCAGGCCGTACCGAGGGTGAGCTTCGCCGTCTTCTTGGCCGCGCCGCGGAAGTACGTCACCGAGATGGCGTCCCCCGGCTTGTGCTTCTGGACGATCACGACGAGCTGGTCGTAGGTGAGCGTCGCCGCGCCGTCCGCCGTCACGATCACGTCGCCGTTGCGTAGGCCGGCCTTCGCCGCCGCCCCGCCCTGGACCACCTGCTCGAGGTACGCGCCCTGCGTCAACCCCTCGTTCGCCGTCGCGGTGCGGCCCTGCGCTCCCAGCGCGGCGTGGAGCGCCTTGCCCGTGCGGATGAGCTGCTGGGCGATGTCCCGGGCGTAATTGATCGGGATCGCGTAGCCAATGCCCGACGCCGTCGTCGGCTGGCCGTTGGCACCGCTGCTGGCCAGCGCGGCCGCGGAGTTGATACCGACGACCGCGCCGGACGCATCGACGAGGGCGCCGCCGGAGTTGCCGGGGTTGATCGGGGCGTCGGTCTGCACCGCGTCGAGGTAGGCGTCGGAGCTGCCGTCGTCGGAGAACACGTGCACGGCCCGGTCCAGCGCAGAGACGATGCCGGCGGTGACCGTGCCCTGCAGCCCGAGCGGCGAACCGATCGCGATGACCTGGTCGCCGACGGCGAGCTGGTCGGAATCGCCCAGCGAGGCCACCGTCAGCTGCTCGGTGGGCACCTTCAGGACGGCGAGGTCGCTGGTGGGGTCGCGGCCGACGATCGTGGCCTTGGCGGTGGCCTCGTCGGCGAAGGTGACGACGATCGTCGCACCGCCCGACCCGCCGGCAGCCACCACGTGGTTGTTGGTGAGGACGTAGCCGTGCTTGTCGATCACCACGCCGGACCCCACCGCGTAGGCGTCAGCCGTGGTGACCGAGATCGAGACGACGGCCGGCCCGACGCGCTTGGCGATGTCCGCCGTAGAGCCCGGGGGGCGATTCACCGGACGGCTCGTCTTCGCCAGGTTGACGTCACTGCGATGCAGCATGTTGTTGGCGTGGTTCGCGAGCCAGTACCCGACGCCGCCACCGAGCAGCCCGGCGACGAGCCCGACGAGCAGCATCAGCGCGAGAGCGGAGAGGCCGAGGCGGCCACGCTTGCGCCCGGCCTCCGCCTCCGGCTCCACCTCGGGCTCGGTCGCAACGTCGTCGATCTCGTCGTGCTGGGCATCTGCGTCCGGGTCCAGCTGGGCGGGGCGGCCGCCGGTGAAGATGGCGCCGCGCCCCAGCCAGAACGGTGAGTGCGGGTCGCGCCACGGATCGCGGTGCGCGTCCGGCTTCCACCACGGCGACTCCGGCCGCTGCCCCTGCGGCGCGATCCGGGTGCCGGGCGCGGGGTCGAATCCGTCGACGGCTGCCGGGGTGCCGCCGAACGCATCGGTCAGCGCACGGGGCACCGGAGGCACCTGGCTCGGCCGCGGCGGGATCCGCTCCCCCGGCAGCGGCGCGTACTCGGTTGCGCCGGGCGGGCGGCCGAAGACGGCCTGCTCCTCGGGGGACACGGTGGCTGGCGGCGCCGAATACAGCGGCTCCGGGTCACGCGGCGCGAAGACGCCGTCGAGGCCGGGTGGCCTGGCGTAGCTCTCGTCCGGGGCCGGCGGCGGCGCGGACGCGGGCGCGTCGGCTGCCGAGCGGCCCGATTCCTCGCTCACGGATTTCCCCTCACGCCCGGCGACACGTCTCCTCCGAGTCTGCCCCAGGATGCTGTGCGTTGCCGAACTGCGCTGCTGGGCAGCGCGGACAGCAGAGCGTCGTTCAGATCAGCGCAGCGTGATCCGGGTCAGCCCGGCCGGAGCGACGACGGCCGTGCCATCGCCGCTCTGCGTGAACCCGGCGGTCACCGCGGGATTCTGCGTCCCAGGCACCTGGATGTGGCCGGCGGCCTGCCCGGTGGAGCCGACAGCGACCGCACCGGCAACCGCGACCGCGGCTGCGGTCCAGGCGATCGGCCGGATGCGATGGGCCCGGGATTCGGCGCGCTCGGGCGACACGATGGCCGCGGCGGTCATGGTGCCGAAGGCGGCGAACACGGCGGAGCCATCGGGCCCCACGCCGGTCGGGACGGTGTTGATCGGCGTGGTGCTCGGCACCGAACGCAGCCGATCGAGCAGCCCCGCGGGCAGCGCCGGGGCGGGTGCCGCCCGCAGCGCCCAGACGGCTTCCCGCTGCACGGCGACGGCGTAGGCGCATTCCGGGCAGCCCGCCGCATGGCGGCTGGCGCGGTCGCGCGCATGGCCGGACAGGACGCCGTCGGCGAATGCGGCGACGGCCTCGTCGGAAAGGTGCTGGGAACTCACGATTCCGCCGCCGTCTCGAGCGGTGCGCGGACCGAGGCCGGCTCGGCGGGGCGCAGGCCTGGGGCGCGGTGCGCCAGCGCCTGGCGCAGCAGCACCCGGCCGCGGTGGATGCGAGAGCGGACGGTGCCGACCTTGATGCCCAGCGTCGCAGCGATCTCCTCGTAGGACAGCTGCTCGAGGTCGCAGAGCACGACCGCCACGCGGAAGTCGGCGGGCAGCTCGTCGAGCGCGCGCTGCACCTCGGGGTCCAGGTTCATCTCGTCGTAGGCCTGCTCGGGGCCGGCCTCGCGGGAGGCGAGGCGATCGCCGGCGTCCTCGGGGAGCGCGTCGAAGCGGATCCGCTGCCGGCGCCGGACCATGTCCAGGAACAGGTTCGTCGTGATGCGGTGCAGCCAGCCCTCGAACGTCCCCGGGGTGTATTCGGCCAGCGACTTGAACACACGGACGAAGGTCTCCTGGGTCAGGTCCTCGGCATCCGCGCGGTTCCCGGACAGCCGGTAGGCCAGCCGGTAAACGCGGTCGGCGTGCAGGCGCACGACCTCGTCCCACGTGGGCGGAACCCACGTCGCGGTCTCGACCGTCACTCTTTCCTCACCTCGTTGCCGTTGCGGGCCATCTTCCACCCACCTGACACAACCAGCGCTAGCTGTTAGCCACATAAACGCCTCAGCCGCGGCTCACGTTCCCGTCACACATCCCGTCACACGTCCCGTCACACGTCCCGTCACATGACAGCGGCGCGGCAGCCCCTAGCCTTGCGGCGTGCACCGCTACTCCGCCGCAGCAGACCACCTCGCCCGGACGCTGGCCGAGTACTGCCTCGACCGGCTGGCCATGGAGGCCCCGCTCGACCGCCCGCTCAGCCCCGCGCAGCTCAAGGCCCTGGCCGGCGAGACGGTCACCGCGACCGGGATCGGCGGCGAGGAGGCGCTGCGGCTCTGGGCGGACGTGCTCGGTCCGGCGTGCCTGTCGGTGGATCACCGCCGGTACCTCTCGTTCATCCCCAGTGCCCCGACGAAGGCAGCGGCCGGCTTCGACATGCTGGTCGGCGCCTCCAGCGTCTACGGCGGCTCGTGGCTGGAGGGGGCAGGGGCCGTCTACGCGGAGAACCAGGCGCTGCGCTGGATCGCCGAGCTGGCCGGCCTTCCGCCCGACGCCGGCGGCGCCTTCGTCCAGGGCGGCACGATCGGCAACCTGTCCGCGCTGGTCGCCGCACGCGAGGCGGCCCTGCACTCGCGCAGCGGCGTGCGGCCCGAGCGGTGGTCGGTCTGCGTGACGGAGGAGACCCACTCGTCGGTGAAGCACGCGCTGCGTGTGGTGATGGACGTCGATGTGGTGGAGGTGCCCGGCGACGAGCGGGGCAGGATGCTCGGCGCCGCGCTGCGCGCAACGGTCGCCGCGCTGCCGGAGACGACGCGTGACGGCATCTTCGCGGTGGTCGCCACCGCGGGCACGACGAACCTCGGCGTGGTCGACGACATCGCCGGCATCGCGGCCGTCGCCGCCGATCACGGTTGGTGGCTGCACGTGGACGGCGCGTACGGCGGTGCCGGGCTGGCCGCGCCCAGCGTGCGGCATCTGTACGGCGGCATCGAGTACGCGGACTCGTTCATCGTCGACCCGCACAAGTGGCTGTTCGCCCCGTTCGACTCGTGTGCGCTGGTGTACCGCGACCCGGTCCAGGCGCGCGCCGCCCACACCCAGCACGCCGGGTACCTCGATCCGGTGACCGTCGAGGGCGAGTGGAATCCGTCCGACTTCGCCGTGCAGCTCACCCGGCGGGCCCGCGGCCTGCCGTTCTGGTTCTCCCTGGCGGTGCACGGCACGGACGCCTATTCCGACGCGATCGAGCAGACGCTGACCGTGGCGCGAGCCGGCGCCGAGCTGATCCGCTCGTCCGAACACCTGCAGCTGCTCGTCGAGCCGGACCTCACCGTGCTGCTGTTCGAGCGGCTCGGCTGGGGCCCCGAGGACTACAACAGGTGGAGCACGCGCCTGCTGGACGAGCAGTTCGCGTTCGTCACGCCGACGCGGCACGCCGGACGGGTGTGCACCCGCTTCGCGATCGTCAACCCCCTGACGACGGTGGGGGATCTCGCCGAGATCATCGACTCGATGAGGTAGGGCCGGGCGGTAGGCCCTGCATGTCGGAGGGCATCGATACCGTGCCGCCATGGACTTCAAACTCGAGCTGATTGCCGTGCCCGTCTCCGACGTCGACCGCGCCAAGGCGTTCTACACCGAGCAGGCCGGCTTCAACGCCGACCACGACCATCGCGTCAGCGACGACATCCGCTTCGTGCAGCTGACGCCGCCGGGCTCGGCCTGCTCGATCTCCATCGGCCAGGGCATCAGCACCGCGGCACCCGGCTCGGTACAGGGGCTGCAGCTCGTCGTCTCGGACATCACCGCCGCGGCCGACGAGCTGTCCGGCCGCGGCGTCGAGGTCGGCGAGATCCAGGATTTCCCGTGGGGGCGGTTCGTGTTCTTCAGCGACCCGGACGGCAACGGGTGGGCGGTGCAAGAGGTCCCGTCGCGGGGCTGAGCCGGGGGGCTGAGCCGCGGGGCTGAGCCGCGGGGCGGACCAGACCGGAGCCGGGTCGGCGCACGCTGTGACGCACGCCAACCCGGCTTAGGGGATCCAGCCTGACAATCAGTAGTAGTGCCTGCGGCCGCCCACTGCGCGCCCGCCCGCGCCGAGCAGTGCCAGTACGGCACCGACAACGACGGCGATGATGCCGAGCGTCCAGATGATCGCGACCTTCGTGAGGAATCCGATCAAGAGCAGGACAACGCCCAGGATGATCATTTACGGCCTCCTTGCCGCCTCCGGCACCCTACGTCCGGTTGCAGTGCGGAATACCCACGTGAGGCGGGCGCCAAACCGCAGCGGCGGCGGGCGGGGGGCATTTCACCGGTTTCGTGGTTCGCCGCTGGCCGAGATCCGGCACGATGCCTGGCGTGATCAACTCGCGCCCCGTGCGCGTCCAGGGCGGAGAACGCACACCTGCCGCGAGTTGATCAAGGCGAGGCAGCCTGCATCGAAATCGGCGCGCATCCCCTCCGCTGATCAGCAACGCTCTACCCTGTCGCCCATGGCCGACGCGATGCTGAACCTGAGCAGCCTGTCCTACGCCGAGTCGTACCTGCCCGAGGACGAGATCATCAGCGCCGCCAGGGAGCGCGCCGCTGAGCTCGGCTGCGTCCCCATCGGCCCGGCCGGTGGCGCGACGCTGCGGGTGCTCGCCGCGGCCACCGGCGCCACCAACGTGGTGGAGGTCGGCACCGGCGCGGGGGTCAGCGGCCTCTACCTGATGGGCGGCATGGCCGACGGCGGGCAGTTCATCAGCATCGACATCGAGGGCGAGCACCAGCGTGCGGCGAAGGATGCGTTCACCGAGGCCGGCATCCCGGCCACCCGCTACCGCCTGATCAACGGCTCGGCCCCGGACGTGCTGCCCCGGATGCGCGACGAGACGTACGACCTCGTTTTCGTCGATGCCGACAAGACCGCCTACGTCGTGTACTTCGAGCAGGCACTGCGGATGCTGCGCCCAGGCGGGGTGATGGCGTTCGACAACGCGCTGTGGCACGACCGCGTCGCCGACCCCTCGCAGCGCGACCCCGACACGAGCACCCTGCGTGAGCTCGGCAAGACGGTGCGCGAGGACAAGCGGCTGATCCCGGCGCTACTGCCCGTCGGCGACGGACTGCTCGTCGCCGCCAAGCGCTGACGGCCGCAGCGCCCAGTCCAGCACGGCCCGGCGCACCGGGTCCGGCAGCAGCAGCACCTGCGGCTCCGCCTCCACCCAGCCCGGCTCCTTCGTCCGCTTCGCCTGCGCAAGATGGTCGCGGTCCAGAGCGTTCGACGTGTCCAGCTCGCCGCTGTTCGGGCCGTGCACGCTGACCCAGTACAGGTAGTCGTCCTCGCCCTCGCGCAGGCGGAAGACGATCTCGATGGCCATCCGCTCGGTGTCCAAGGTGGCCACGCACTCGTCCAGCCGGTCATTGAGCATCTGCATCCACCGGTCGGCCTCCGCGCTCGCGCCGGGGAGCACCTTGCCGCGGGACAGTTCGACGACCAGCCCCTCGGGGACGCTCGTCGGGCGGGGCCCAGTCATCGGGCGGGGCTCGGTCATGGCGCGATGCTGCCACGCTCGCGGCGCGCGTAGCGTCGAACCTCGCCATGGCCTGCTACGTCGACACCGTCCGCTCGTACCCGGGCAACGGGCTGCGCTTCACCGAGTTCTGCCACCTGCTGGCCGACACCCAGGAGGAGCTGCACTCGATGGCCGACGCCCTGGGCATCCCCCGCCGCTTCTTCCAGGACCACCCCTGGCGCTGGCACCACGACCTGCCGGAGCACCTGCGGGAGCGGGCCGTCGAGCTGGGCGCGCAGGAGGTCACGCTCCACCAGGTCGGGGAGCTGCTGCGCCGCAGGCGCGCGGCCGTCAAGGCGTCCGTCCAGGAAGGCGAACCGGTCGCGTAGGTTCGACAGGTGCGAATCACGGTTCTGGCTGGTGGCATCGGCGGCGCGCGGTTCCTGCGGGGGGTTCGCGCCGCGTGCCCGGGGGACCAGCTCACCGCGGTGGTCAACACCGGCGACGACGTCACGCTGCACGGGCTGCGCATCTGCCCGGACCTCGACAGCGTCATGTACACCCTGGGCGACGGCATCGACACCGAGCGCGGCTGGGGCCGCGAGAAGGAGAGCTGGCGGATCAAGGATGAGCTCGAGCGCTACGGCGCCCAGCCCACCTGGTTCGGCCTCGGTGATCTCGACATCGCCACCCACCTCGTACGCACTCGCATGCTCGACGCCGGCTACCCGCTCAGCGACGTCACCGCCGCGCTGTGCGAGCGGTGGCAGCCCGGAGTGCGGCTCCTGCCGATGACCGACGAGCGCTGCGAGACGCACGTCGTCGTCGAGCTCGACGAGGAGGACGCCACAGTGACCGGCCGGCGGCGCGCCATCCACTTCCAGGAGTGGTGGATCAAGTACCGCGCCACGGTGCCGGCACAGGCCTTCGTGCAGGTCGGCGTGGATGATGCCGTGCCCGCGCCCGGCGTGCTGGAGGCCATCGGCTCCGCGGACGTGGTGCTGCTCGCGCCGAGCAATCCGGTGGTGAGCATCGGCACGATCCTCGGCGTGCCCGGCATTCGGGAGGCGCTCGCCGGCGGCGCTGCGCCGGTCATCGGGTTCTCGCCGATCGTCGGCGGCGCTCCGGTCCGCGGCATGGCCGACTCGTGCCTGCCCGTGATCGGTGTGCCGGTGACCGCCGAGGGGGTCGGCCGGCACTACGGCGGACGACACGTCGGCACAGACAAGGACGGCGGCGTTCTGGACGGCTGGCTGATCCACGACACGGACACCGCCGACGTCCCAGGCGTCACCGTCCGCGCGGTCCCGCTGATGATGACCGACGACGACGCCACGGCCGCGATGGTGCGGGCGGCGCTGGAGCTGGCGCAGTGACGGCCGGCGACCACGCCGCCCCGCGCATCGAGGTCATCCCGATCACCGGCATCGGCGAGCTGCGCCCCGGCGACGACCTGGCGCGGGCGATCGCCGAGCAGGCCCCGCCGATCCACGACGGCGACGTGCTGGTCGTGACGTCCAAGGCGGTGTCGAAGGTGGAGGGGCGGCTGATCGTCCTGGACACCGCGGACCCGGACGCCCGCGAGGCGGCGCGACTGGCCGCCGTCGAAGCGGAGACCGTGCGCGTCGTCGCCGAACGCGGGTCACTCCGCATCGTCGAGACCCGCCACGGCCTCGTGCTGGCCGCGGCCGGAGTCGATGCCTCCAACGTCTCGCGCAACGAGCTGGCCCTGTTGCCGCTGGACCCGGACACCTCGGCCGA
>JAVHVL010000375.1:0-3811 GCA_032160565.1 Pseudonocardiales bacterium
GGTGCACACCTTCGCGAACACCAGCCACACCCACGAGGGCGGCACCCACGAGGAGGGGTTCCGCGCGGCGTTGACCACGGTCGTCAACAAGTGGGCCACGGACAAGAAGATCCTCAAGCCCAACGAGGACAAGCTCACGGGCGACGACATCCGTGAGGGTCTGGCCGCGATCGTCTCCGTGAAGCTCGGCGAGCCGCAGTTCGAGGGGCAGACCAAGACCAAGCTCGGCAACTCCGAGGCGAAGTCGTTCGTGCAGAAGGTGTGCAACGAGTGGCTGGCCGACTGGTTCGAGCGCAACCCCTCCGAGGGGCGCACGATCGTCACCAAGGCCTCCTCGGCGGCACGTGCACGCAAGGCCGCGCAGCAGGCGCGCAAGCTGGCCCGCAAGAACGCGCTCGACACGATGGGCATGCCGGGCAAGCTGTCGGACTGCCGCTCCACCGACCCCACGGTCAGCGAGCTGTACATCGTCGAGGGTGACTCCGCCGGCGGCTCGGCCAAGTCCTGCCGTGACTCGATGTTCCAGGCGATCCTCCCGATCCGCGGCAAGATCATCAACGTCGAGAAGGCGCGCATCGACCGCGTGCTGAAGAACAACGAGGTGCAGTCGCTGATCACGGCACTGGGCACCGGGATCCACGAAGACTTCGACATCAGCAAGCTGCGCTACCACAAGATCGTGCTGATGGCCGACGCCGACGTCGACGGCCAGCACATCACCACGTTGCTGCTCACCCTGCTGTTCCGCTTCATGCGGCCGCTGATCGAGCACGGGCACGTCTACCTCGCCGCACCGCCCCTGTACAAGATCAAGTGGACGAAGGGTCAGCCGGACTACGCCTACTCCGAGCGGGAGAAGGACGTCCTCATCAAGGCGGGCATCGAGGCAGGCCGGAAGCTGCCGAAGGAAGAGGCGACCCAGCGGTACAAGGGCCTCGGCGAGATGAACGCCAAGGAGCTGTGGGAGACCACGATGGACCCCGCCGGCCGCATCCTGCGGCTGATCACGCTGGACGACGCCGCCACCGCCGACGAGCTGTTCAGCGTGCTGATGGGCGAGGACGTCGAGGCCCGCCGTTCGTTCATCATCCGCAACGCGAAGGACGTCCGGTTCCTCGACATCTGACGCCATGTCTCGGAAAAGCACCGTGTCTCGACAGTGCCGTGTCACCTCGAAAGGCAGATAGTTCATGACTGACGTAACCGAGCCGCCAGGCTTCGATCGGGTCGAGCCGGTCGACATCCAGAGCGAGATGCAGCGCAGCTACATCGACTACGCGATGTCGGTGATCGTCGGCCGCGCGCTGCCCGACGTGCGCGATGGCCTCAAGCCGGTGCACCGCAAGATCCTGTACGGGATGTACGACTCCGGCTTCCGGCCGGACCGCAACTACGTCAAGTGCGGCCGCGTGGTGGGCGACGTGATGGGCAACTACCACCCGCACGGCGACACCGCGCTGTACGACGCCCTGGTGCGCATGGCCCAGACCTGGTCGCTGCGGTACACGATGATCGACCCGCAGGGGAACTTCGGCTCACCGGGCAACGACCCCGCCGCTGCCTACCGCTACACCGAGTGCCGCCTGCAGCCGCTCGCGATGGAGATGCTGCGCGACATCGACAAGGACACCGTCGACTTCATCCCGAACTACGCGGGCAACACCGTCGAGCCGGTCATCCTCCCAGCGCGTATCCCGAACCTGCTGGTCAACGGCTCCGAGGGTATCGCGGTCGGCATGGCCACCCGGATCCCGCCGCACAACCTGCGCGAGGTCGCGGCAGGCGTCACCTGGGCGCTCGACCACCCGGACGCCAGCGACGAGGAGCTGCTCGAGGAGCTGATCAAGCTCATCCACGGCCCGGACTTCCCGACCAAGGGGCTGATCGTCGGCCGCGACGGCATCGAGGACGCCTACCGCACCGGCCGCGGCTCGATCCGCATGCGCGCCGTCGTCAACGTCGAGGAGGACGTCAAGGGGCGCACCATCCTCGTCGTCACCGAGCTGCCCTACCAGGTGAACCCGGACAACCTCGTCGAGTCCATGGCGACGCTGGCCAAGGAGGGCAAGGTCGGCGGGATCGCCGACATCAACGACGAATCCTCCGACCGCATCGGCATGCGCATCGTCGTCACGCTCAAGCGCGACGCCGTGGCGAAGGTGGTGCTGAACAACCTGTTCAAGCACACCCAGCTGCAGACCACCTTCGGCGCCAACATGTTGGCGATCGTCGACGGCGTGCCGCGCACGCTGCGCCTGGACCAGTTCATCACGCACTACGTCGAGCACCAGATCGAGGTCATCGTCCGGCGCACGCGCTACCTGCTCGCCGAAGCAGAGAAGCGCATCCACATCCTGCGCGGGCTCCTCAAGGCGCTCGATCAACTCGACGCGGTCATCGCCCTGATCCGCAACTCGCCGTCCGCGGACCAGGCGCGCGGCGGGCTGATGCAGCTGCTGGAGATCGACGAGATCCAGGCCACCGCCATCCTCGACCTGCAGCTGCGTCGGCTGGCCGCGCTGGAGAGCCAGCGGATCATCGACGAGCACGACCAGATCCAAGCCGAGATCGAGGATTACAACGACATCCTCGCCAAGCCCGGGCGGCAGCGGCAGATCATCCGCGACGAGATGAACGAGATCGTCGACAAGTACGGGGACGAACGGCGCACCGTGCTGGTGCCCTACGACGGTGACGTCTCGATGGAAGACCTCATCGCGCAGGAGGATGTGGTCGTCACGATCACGCGCACCGGGTACGCCAAGCGCACCAAGACCGACCTCTACCGGGCACAGCGACGGGGCGGCAAGGGCGTGCAGGGTGCGGCGCTGAAGACCGACGACATCGTCGCGCACTTCTTCGTCAGCTCGACGCACGACTGGATCCTCTTCTTCACGAACAAGGGGCGGGTCTACCGCGCGAAGGCCTACGAGCTGCCCGAGGCGAACCGCAACGCCCGTGGCCAGCACGTCGCGAACCTGCTGGCCTTCCAGCCGGACGAGTCGATCGCCGAGGTCATCACCCTCAAGAACTACGAGCAGGCGCCGTACCTCGTGCTGGCCACCAAGCACGGCCTCGTGAAGAAGTCGAAGCTCACCGACTTCGACTCCAACCGCTCCGGCGGGATCGTGGCCATCAACCTGCGCGACGACGACGAGCTGATCGACGCCGCGCTGATCTCCTCCGACGACGACCTCCTGCTCGTGAGCCGCAAGGCCATGTCGATCCGCTTCCGCGCCGACGACGACACGCTGCGGCCGATGGGGCGGGCCACCTCCGGCGTCTTCGGGATGCGGTTCAACGGGGACGACGAACTGCTGGCCATGGAGGTGGTCCGCGACACCCTGGAGAACGTCGAAATCTTGGTCGCGACTGAGGGCGGGTACGCGAAGCGGACGCGTATCGACGAGTATCCGGTGCAAGGGCGAGGGGGCAAGGGGGTGCTAACGGCGCGTATCGTGTCAACTCGAGGCGGGTTGGTGGGTGCCGTAGCCGTCAGCCCTGAGGACGAGATCTACGCGATCACGTCCGACGGCGTGGTCATCCGCACCAAGGCTGCGGGCGTCCGGCGGGCACAGCGGCAGACGATGGGCGTGCGCCTGATGAATCTGCCGGACGGCGTGAACCTGGTCGCCATTGCTCGCAACGCCGACGAACCGGACGAGCAGGAGTGACGATGACGCAACCGCCCTACCTCGGGCAGGCCAAGCCGCCGAGCACCGACTTCGGCGCCACCACTGTCTCCGGTGCCCCCGCGACCAACGCCGCGCCCGCGGCCGGCCGCCCTGCCGACCCGAGCGCCCGTACGGCG
>JAVHVL010000400.1:0-10258 GCA_032160565.1 Pseudonocardiales bacterium
ACGGCGGCCCCGCTGCGCGCAGCGGTCGAGGCCGGGGCGCTGCACTCACTCGCTCCGGTGGTGCGCGTCGGCGGCGCCGTGGCCGCGCTCGGCTCGCTGCTGGCGCTGATCCTCGGCGTCTCGCGCACCACCTTCGCCATGGCGCGGGACCGCCACCTGCCCGGGGCGCTGGCGGCCGTGCACCCCCGCTTCGGGGTCCCGTACCGCGCCGAGATCGCGGTGGGCGCGGTGGTCGCCGTGCTGGTGGCCACCGTGGATCTGCGCGGCGCCATCGGCTTCTCCTCGTTCGGCGTGCTCGTCTACTACGGCATCGCGAACGCCTCGGCGTGGACATTGCGCGCCGACGAGGGCAGGCCGCCGCGCTGGCTGCCGGTACTCGGCCTGCTCGGCTGCGGCGTCCTGGCCGCGAGCCTGCCGGCGGTGTCGGTGCTGACCGGGGCGGCGGTGGTGGCGCTCGGCGCGGCGTGGTGGTTCGCGCGGCGCAGGTTGCTCACCTGATCATTCGGCGTCGTGCGGGATCATTCGGCGTCAAGGCGGAAGCCGACCTTCAGCCCGACCTGGACGTGCCCCACCGTGTCATCGTCGATATGGCCGCGGATCTCGGTGACCTCGAACCAGTCGAGTCCACGCAACGTCTCCGCCGCACGTGCGACGGCACCTCGGATGGCGTCGTCGATGCCTTCGCTGGACGAGCCCACGATCTCGGTGACGCGATAGGTGTGGCCAGGCATGTCGGCTCCTTCGTCGGGAGACTCCGAGCATTCTCCGGTGACTGCCTAGAAGCCACCCGTGCCGTGCGGGGTGCCGAGCCCGGTGGGGCCGTCGTACCCCGGCTTGCCCGTGCACAGGTACGAGCCACCACAGCTGCCGTTCGATCCGGACGTCACGTCATAGAGCGACCCGGCGTGCGCATACGGGTAGGAGCCGGCGTTGACCCGATTGCCCGCGAGGGCGTACACCGACGCGATCAGCGGCGAGGACAGGCTCGTACCGCCGACCTGCACCCAGCCGTCCGCGCCCTGCACCGCACCCAGTGAGATGAGCACGTCGCACACCGACGTGCTGCCACAGCTGTTGTACGTGTCGTAGACACCCAGCCCGGTGTTCGGATCCGCGTCGGCAGCCACGTCGGCCACCGTGCGCTTCGCGCAACCGCGGTCGGCCTGCCACGTCGGCTTCGGCTCGTACGCGGAGCAGCCGCTGCCGGAGCCGCTCCACACGGTCTCCGTCCAGCCGCGGGCGTTGCTGGCCTTGCTCAGCGTCGTGCCGCCGACCGCCGTGACGTATGGCGAGGAGGCCGGCCACGAGACGCCGTAGCCGCTGTCGCCGGAGGAGGCGGTGAGGGCCACCCCCGGGTGGTTCAGGTGCGCGTCGGCCGCGCGGATCGTGCTGTCCTCGGCGCCGCCGTAGCTGTTCGAGACCGCTACGGCACCGAGCCGCACGGCGCTGTCGACCGCCGTCATCAGGGCGGAGGTGGTCGGCCCGCTCGCCTCGACCAGCAGGATGTGACAGTCCGGGCAGGCCGCGGACACCGCATCGAGGTCGAGGCTGATCTCCAGCGCCCACCCGTAGTCCCTCGCCGGCAGCGGGCTGGACTGGCCGTTCTGGTTCACCTTCCGGAAGCAGCCGTTGGCGGTGGTGCAGGCCGGCAGCCCGTACGCGGCGCGGTAGACCGCGAGATCGGACTCCGCCTTCGGGTCGTCGTAGGCGTCGACGATCGCGACCGTGCGACCGCTCGCGTGCAGGCCGGCGAGGCGGTACGCCGACTGGATCTGGGCGGGGCCGTAACCGACCGGCCCCTTCGTGACCGCGGGGCCGCTGCCGTTCGCCGAGATCACCTTGCCGAAGCAGGTCGCGGCGTGGCTGCGGGCCGCGGGCAGCAGCGCCACCGAGAGGTGGTTGGCGGGGTTCGCGCAGCCGAGGTCGAGGAGTTTTCCGGCGAGCAGCGGCACCGCCTGGGGTGCGGCCCCCGCGGGGCCGGGCAGGGCAACGGTGGCCAGAGCGGCGACGGCAACGGCGACGGCTGCGGCGGCGGCGCGTAACGCCGTCCCGTGGCGTCTGCCGGGCCGGGGACGGGGGGCTGACGGCACGGGGGCACCTCCACAGATCAATTCAGGTGAAACGTGTTGCAGACTCGCATAGGACACGTAATGCCGCCGTGTGAGTACCGGCAGGTCAGCGCGCGCCGCTTCTCGGCGCCGAGTGACGGATTCCCAAGATCAGTGACGGAGGAATCGACGTCTCTGATCTTCGCGATACGTCACTCGACTAACGAACCGGGTCGCGACCCGAGCGGCTGCTCACGGGGTGCGGGCTGCACTTATCGAATAAACGTTCTATGCTGTCGGAATGGGCTGGCAGAACCCGCCGATTCCGTGGCGCGAGCTGGAGCGCCGCCTCTCCGGGCGGCCGGCTCCGGCTCCCGCGGACGGCGCTCGCCCGGACGGCGCTCGCCCGGCCGGCGACGGCGGGGACTCACCGGCCTGGTCACGTAAGCGGGCAGCCTACGAGCCGGTGCCGCTGGTGCGAGCGGCTGCCGCGGTGGGCTACGCCGAGCTGCACGCGCACTCCTCGTTCAGCTTCCTCGACGGCGCCAGCTCACCCGAGGAGCTGGTCGAGGAGGCCGTCCGGCTGGGGCTCACCGGGCTGACCCTCACCGACCACGACGGCATGTACGGCATCGTCCGCTTCGCCGAGGCGGCCGAGGCGCTGGGGCTGCCCACCGCGTTCGGGGCCGAGCTGTCGCTGGACGTCCCGATGCCCGTCACCCAGGCCGAGCGGATGATCGCCGCCCGCGTCGGCACCCCGGACCCACCCGGCTCGCACCTGCTCGCGCTGGCACGCAGCCCGAGCGGCTACGCCAGCCTGTCCCGGGTCATCGGCACCGCCCAGCTGCGCGGCGGCGCGAAGGGGCGCCCCGTATACGACCTCGACGAGATCAGCGCGGCGGCCGCCGGCGACTGGCTCGTCCTCACCGGCTGCCGCAAGGGCGCGGTGCGGCAGGCGCTGGAGGCCGGTGGTCTCAATGGGGGTACCCCCGCCAGTGGCGGCGTAGCCGGCGGGGGAACCTTCGCCCTCGACCCGGCCCGCCGGGCGCTGGCCGAGCTGATCGACCGCTTCGGACGGGACAACGTCGCCGTCGAGCTCAGCTACGAACTCGACCCGCTCGCCGACGACCGCTACGACGCCCTGGCCCTGCTGGCCGAGGAGGCCCGGCTGCCGCTCGTCGCCACCACCGCTGCCCACTATCACGGCCCGGAGCGCCGCCCCCTCGCCACCGCGATGGCCGCGGTGCGTGCGCGCAGCACCTTGGACGAGATGGACGGCTGGCTGCCGGCATGGGCCGGGCAGCACCTGCGCTCCGGCGAGGAGATGGCGGCCCGGTTCGCCCGCTGGCCCGGCGCGGTCGAGCACGCCGAGCGGCTGGGCAAGGAGCTGGCCTTCCCGCTCAAGCTGATCGCCCCGGACCTGCCGCCGTTCCCGGTGCCGGACGGGCACACCGAGATGAGTTATCTACGCCAGCTCACTTACGAAGGTGCCGCGGAGCGGTTCCGGGGCAAGCCGCACGAGCAGCAGGCCTATCGCATGCTCGAGCACGAGCTGGCGATCATCGAGGAGCTGCACTTCCCGGGCTACTTCCTCGTCGTCTGGGACATCGCCCGGTTCTGCCGCTCGAAGGGGATCCTGTGCCAGGGCCGCGGCAGCGCCGCCAACTCCGCCGTCTGTTACGCGCTGAAGATCACCGCCGTGGACGCCGTGCAGTACGACCTGATGTTCGAGCGGTTCCTCGCACCGGAGCGCGGCGAGCCGCCGGACATCGACATCGACATCGAGTCCGATCGGCGCGAGGAGGCCATCCAGTACGTCTACGAGCTGCACGGGCGCGAGCACGCCGCACAGGTCGCGAACGTCATCACCTACCGGCCGAAGTCGGCGATCCGCGACGTCGCCAAGGCGCTGGGCTACTCCGTCGGGCAGCAGGACGCGTGGAGCAAAGAGGTCGAGATGGGCTACTACTGGACGCCCGACCTGTTCACCGCAGAATCCACGCCCGGTCCGGATGCCGACGGGGCTCCCCCGGCGGATGTAGTCCAACTGGCCGCGGAGCTGCAGAACACCCCGCGGCACCTGGGGATCCACTCCGGCGGGATGGTGATGTGCGACCGCCCGGTGATCGAGGTCTGCCCG
Organism: Pseudonocardiales bacterium; assembly: GCA_032160565.1. Lineage (GTDB taxonomy): Bacteria > Actinomycetota > Actinomycetes > Mycobacteriales > Jatrophihabitantaceae > RYN-117. The sequence continues at coordinate 4,189 of JAVHVL010000400.1, forward strand.
GTGGAGTGGGGGCGGATGCCCGGCCGCACTGTCCTGCAGTGGGACAAGGACGACTGCGCCGAGATCGGGCTGGTGAAGTTCGACCTGCTCGGGCTGGGGATGCTCTCCGCGCTGCAGTACTGCTTCGAGCTGATCGAGTCGTGGCACGGCATCCGCTACGACCTCGACTCCATCCCCAAGGAGGCGCCCTGCGTCTACGACATGCTCTGCGCCGCCGACTCGGTGGGCGTGTTCCAGGTGGAGTCCCGCGCGCAGATGGCCACCCTCCCCCGGCTCAAGCCGCGTAACTTCTACGACCTCGCCGTCGAGATCGCGCTCATCCGCCCCGGCCCGATCCAGGGCGACTCGGTGCACCCGTACATCCGCCGGCGCAGCGGCGAGGAGAAGGTCACCTACCCGCACCCCCGGCTGGAGGGGCCGCTGAAGCGGACGCTCGGCGTCCCGCTGTTCCAGGAGCAGCTGATGCAGCTGGCCGTCGCCGTCGCCGACTTCTCCCCCGCCGAGGCCGACCAGCTGCGCCGGGCGATGGGCTCCAAACGATCCCGCGACAAGATCGACCAGATGCGGATCCGCCTCTACGACGGCATGGCCGCGAACGGCATCACCGGCGCGGTCGCCGACGACATCTACGAGAAGATCCAGGCCTTTGCCGCGTTCGGCTTCGCCGAGAGCCACTCGATCAGCTTCGCGCTGCTGGTCTACGCGTCGTCCTGGCTCAAGCTGCACTACCCGGCGGCGTTCTGCGCGGCGCTGATCAACGCGCAGCCGATGGGCTTCTACTCACCGCAGTCGCTGGTGCACGACGCGAAGCGGCACGGCATCGAGGTGCGCAAGCCGGAGCTGAACATCTCCGCGGCCACGGCCACCCTGGCGGCGCCCTCCTCCTCCGGATCTTCCTGCGCGGCAGGCACCTATGGCGCGCCAGGCGCAGGAAGATCGCCATGCGGCTGCCTTTCCATATCCCAGCCGGCGGTGCGGCTCGGGCTGGCCGGCGTGCGCACCATCGGCACCGAGCTGGCCGAGCGGATCGTGGGAACCCGCGACGCCGACGGCCCGTACACCTCGATGGCCGACCTGGCTCGGCGCATCGGGCTGTCGGCCGACCAGGTCGAGGCGCTGGCCACCGCGGGGGCGTTCGACTGCTTCGACGTCGGGCGGCGCGACGCGCTCTGGGCAGCCGGCGCCGCCGCAACCGCACGCCCGGGGCAGCTCGACGTGGTGACGTTCGACGAGGCCGCCCCGCCCGCGCTGCCGCCGATGACCGAGCCGGAGCAGCTGATCGCCGATCTGTGGGCCACCGGAATCACGCCGGATGCGTACCCCACCGCGATGATCCGGCCGCGCCTGGACGCGCTGGGCATCGTCACCGCCGCCGGGTTGCGCGGGATCGAGGATCGCACCCGGGTGACGGTCGGCGGCGTGGTCACCCACCGGCAGCGGCCGTCCACCGCTCGCGGCGTCACGTTCCTCAACCTCGAGGACGAGACCGGCATGGTGAACGTGATCGTCGACCAGGTGGTGTGGGGGCGGTACCGGCGCGTGGCCCGCGAGTCCGGTGGCCTGGTCATCCGCGGCATGCTCGAGCGGACGGAGGGCGTGATCAACATCCTCGCCGAGCGGATCGAGCGGCTGCACCTCGGCCTGCACACGAAGTCGCGGGACTTCAGATGAACGAAGTGAATCGGAAAAGACGGCAGAGCCGATGAACGAAGTGAATCGGAACAAGACAGCGGAGCAGATGAACGAAGTGAATCGGAAAAGACGGCAGAGCCGATGAACGAACTCCGCTGGCGCCTTGCCGACGAGGAGCGCGACGGGCAGCCGGCACTGTTCGGCGTGGACGGGCTCACCGGACCGGAGCGCGGGACCGGCCGCCTCTCCGGCCTGGAGTTCCTGCACGTCACCGCGAAGCGCATCCTCAACGAGGTCCCGCCCGCGTCGCGGATGCCGTTCCGCTGGACGATCAATGTCTACCGTGGCTGCTCGCATGCGTGCACGTACTGCCTGGGCGGCGACACCCCGGTCCTCATGGCTGACGGCAGAACTCGACCCATCGCGGACATCCGCCCAGGCGACCGCGTTTACGGAACCGTCCGACGCGGCGCCTACCGCCGCTACGTACCGAGCACCGTCCTCGATCACTGGCAGACCATGAAGGCCGCCTATCGAGTGACACTCGAGGACGGCACCACACTGGTGGCAAGCGGTGACCACCGATTCCTGACCGGCCGCAGCTGGAAGCACGTGTCCGACGCCCCTGGCACCGCCCAACGGCCGCACCTGACGACGAACAACGAGCTGCTCGGTGTCGGCCGCCTCGCCGCACCACCGAAGCACGATCCGTCCTATCAGCGCGGATACCTCACCGGAATCATTCGCGGCGACGCCGACCTGGCGACGTACCGCAATCAGCGAGCCGGCAGGGCGCGACGGCACCGTCCACGGATTTCGCCTCGCTCTCGTCGACGGCGAGCCGCTCGACCGTGCCCGGTGCTTCCTGGACGCCGCCGGAATCCCAACGACGACCTTCGCATTCACGCCCGCAACCGAGACACGCCGCGCCCTCACCGCGATCCGCACCTCCGCGGCTGCGTCGATCGACGCCATCCGACAGCTCGTCACCTGGCCCGACGGTCCAGACGATCAGTGGCGGCTCGGCTTTCTGGCCGGGATATTCGACGCCGAGGGCAGCCACGGCGGAGGCATTCTTCGCATCTCCAACAGCGATGAAGAGATCATCCGCTGGATTACCTCATGCTGCGCTGCCTTTGCGTTCCGCACCGTCGTCGAACCGGCACGCCCCAACGGCGTCCGGACGGTGCGCATCGTCGGCGGCCTGCGGGAGCGACTGCGCTTCTTCCTCGCGACGGATACCGCAATGACGCGCAAGCGAACCATCGATGACGTCGCAATCAAGAGCGACGCCCGCCTTCGGGTCGTTTCCATCGAGCCCGTTGGCCTCGAGGTCCCGATGTACGACATCACTACCGAGACCGGCGACTTCATCGCCGACGGCGTGGTGAGTCACAACTGCTTTGCCCGGCCGACGCACGAGTACCTCGGGCTGAACCTCGGCGAGGACTTCGATCGCAAGATCGTCGTCAAGATCAACGCGGTGGAGCGGTTGCGGGCCGAGCTGGCCAGCCCGAAGTGGGGCGGCGAGGCCGTCGCGATGGGCACCAACACCGACCCGTACCAGCGCTGCGAGGGAAAGTACCGGCTTACCCGTGGCGTCCTCGAAGCGCTCACCGAGCACGCCAACCCGTTCTCGATACTCACCAAGTCCGCGCTGGTGCTCCGCGACCTCGACGTCCTCACCACCGCGGCCGCGCGCGCCGACGTCACCGTCAACTTCTCGATCGGCACGTTGGACGAGCGGGTGTGGCGCGCCACCGAACCGGGCACCCCGAACCCGCGCCGCCGACTGGAGGCCCTTCGGCAGCTGGCCGCGGCCGGCATCCGCACCGGCGCGCTGATCGCCCCCGTGCTGCCGGGGCTCAGCGACGGCGCCGACCAGCTCCGCGAGGTGGCCGAGGCGGTGCGCGGTGCCGGCGGGCGGGTGCTCGGCGTCCTGCCGCTGCACCTGCGCCCGGGCGTGCGCGAGCACTTCCTCGGCTGGCTGGCGGAGTTCGACCCGCAGCTGCACGCCGACTACCTGCGCCGCTACGCCGGCACCAGCTACGCGCCCGAGCGGTACGCACAGCGGCTGCGCGCCCTCGTCGCCGGCCCGACGCCGCAGCTTCCATGAACCGGCGCGCCGATGTTCGTCGACGGGGGCGCTCTACTTCGTTGACATGGGCACACTGCCTCATGCCCGCGCGCTCCTGGCCGATGATGTTAGGGACGAATGCCGGGAGGCCAGTGCATGATCAGGAAGACCGGACTGCACCTGCGCCGGGTCACCCTGTCCAGCCTCACCTGGTACGGGGCGGTCGTGGGTGGCTGGACGCTGCTGGTGATCGCGGTCTGCGAGGTCGTCACCACCCCGCTGCCGAACGCCGTCGGTCCGCTCGCGATGACCTCGATCCTGCTCCTGCTCCTCGAACTGCTGCCGCTGGTCCAGGGGCGCGGGCACGACCCGCAGGGCGTGGTGATGTCCACTGCGTTCCTCTGCGCGATGCTGTTCATGTACGGGTTGTGGCCGGCCGTCGCCGGGGTCAGCATCGCCGCGATCTCCGCGGACCTGCGCGCCCGTAAGGAATGGTGGAAGGCCGTCTTCAACGCCGGCCAGTACAGCATCTCCGTGGCGGCAGGCTGGCTCGTCATGGTCGCCTTCGGCCACACGCCGTCGCTGGGCCATCCGCTCGAACACTTCGCCTTCCACGACCTCGGCTGGGCCGCCCTCGTCTGGCTCGCCTACTTCACCGTCAACCTCGCGCTGGTGGCCGGCGTCCTGTCCTACAACGCCTCGTTCGTGCACCTGCTGTTCGACGACTTCGCCCACTACACGATGATGACGTTCGCCGTTCTGGCGCTCTCGCCGCTGGTCGTCGTCGTCTCGCAGGGTGCCTGGCCGATGCTGCCGTTGCTGCTGATCCCGCTGCTGCTGCTGTACTGGACCGCGCAGCTGTCGCTCGAGAAGGAGCACGAGGCGGCGCACGATGCGCTCACCGGCCTGCCGAACCGCACCACGCTGCACTTCGCCCTCAAGGAGGGGCTGGAGCGGCATGCCCGCGAGCGCGAGTCCTTCGGCCTCATGCTCATCGACCTCGACGACTTCAAGCGGGTCAACGACACCCTCGGGCACCCGGCCGGCGACGACCTGCTCGTCGAGATCGCCGAGCGGCTGCGTACCTCCGTCCGGCCGTCGGACGTGGTTGCGCGGCTCGGGGGCGACGAGTTCGCCGTCATCGTGCCCAACGCCACCGAGGCCGAGGTGCACGCCGTCGCCGACCGCATCCGGGCCTCGCTGCTGATCCCCATCGACCTCGACGGGATGTCGCTGGCCGTCGAGGCGTCGGTCGGCGTGTCGCTCTGCCCGGACCACGGCGCCGATCCTGACGTGCTGCTGCAGCGCGCCGACGTCGCCATGTACGTCGCAAAGGAGTCCCGCGCGGGCATCCTGACCTACTCGACCGAACGCGACTCCAACTCCGCGAACCGCCTGGGGCTGCTCGGTGAGCTGCGGCAGGCGCTCGCCGACGACGTCCTGGAGCTGCACTACCAGCCCAAGCTCGGCGCGCACGACTCCGCGCTGCTGGGCGTCGAAGCCCTGCTGCGGTGGAGGCATCCGCAACGCGGGTACGTGCCACCGGATGAGTTCATCCCGCTCGCCGAGCGGTCGGGCATCATGCACCTGCTGACCGAGCGGGTCGTCTCCCTGGCGCTGGAGCAGACCGCCCGGTGGCGTGCGCAGGGGCTGGTCGTGCCCGTCGCGGTCAACATCTCGCTCACCGACCTCACCGATGACCGGCTGGCCGCGCTGATCGCCGACGGGCTGCGGCTGCACGACCTGCCGCCGGGCATGTTCCAGCTGGAGATCACCGAGCGGATCGTCGCGCAGGAGACCGAAGCGGTGACCAGCGTGCTGCACGGCCTGAAAGCGATGGGGGTGACGATCAGCCTGGACGACTTCGGTACCGGCTACTCGTCCCTGCTTCGGCTGCAGGCACTGCCGGTCGACGAGCTGAAGATCGATCGCGCCTTCGTGTCCGGCCTGTCCGACGGCGGGCAGGCGCTCGGGATCGTGCGCGCCGTGATCGGCGTGGCACATGCGCTCGGGCTCACCGCCATCGGGGAGGGTGTCGAGACGCAGGAGGAATGGCGGCTGCTGGACCTGCTCGGCTGCGACGGCGTCCAGGGCTGGCACGTGGCCGCCCCGATGCCGCCGGAGCAGGCGACGGAGTGGTTGCGAGCCCGCAGCTCGAGCCGTGAGGCTTCCCGGAGTGCGCGCGGCTGACTAGCGTGAGGCTTGAGATTGCGGCAATGTCCGACGTCCAGCCAACAGATGACGGGGTAGGTAGATGAAGATCTCGGACATCCTCCGCCACAAGGCCGACACCAGCGGCTCCACGGTGGTCACGATCGCACCGACCGGAGCCGTTACGGAACTGCTCGCCCAGCTGGCCGA
>JAVHVL010000422.1:0-2870 GCA_032160565.1 Pseudonocardiales bacterium
CCCGGCCACGAGCAGCCCAGCCAAGATCAGCACGCCGATCAATTCCAGCAGGGTCTTGATGACGGACGGGGTCGAGCCGCGGGGGCCGCTCACGTGGTGCTGCTACCCGCAATCGCGGGGTGGTTAACAGCGGTGGCCCGGTGCCGAAAGCCCCGGGCCACCGCCGATGATCGAACTCGAGATCAGCCGAGCCCGACGCTCGCCAACCACGTCTTCGCGACGGTGTCCGGGTCCTGCTTGTCGGTGGCCACCTTGGCGACCAGGCTGGCCAGCGTCGCCGTGTCGAGCTTCTGCGATACCGCGTTGCAGGCATCCGCCATCGTCTGGGTGAGCTTCGACTTCGTCGCCAGCGGCACGATGTTCTGCGCCCCGAACATGCTGTCCGGGTCCGTCAGCGAGACGAACCCGTTCGCCTGGATCGAGGGGTCGGTCGAGAAGATGTCGGCAGCGTCGATGCTGCCGTTCTTCAACGCCGTGACCGTGATCGAGCCTCCGGCCGCGAGCGGGGTGAACCGGCCGAAGGTCACGCCGTACACGCTCTTGAGCGCCGGCACGCCGTCCGAGCGGGTCTTGAAGTTCGCCGGGGCACCGAGGGTCAGGCTGCCGGCGACGGTCTTCAGGTCACCGATCGAGGTCAGGTGGTGCTTGTCCGCAGTCGCCTTCGTGACGGTGATGGTGTCGCTGTCCTGCGCCTGCGCGTAGTCCAGCACCGCAAGCCCCTGGCCGGCGACCGCGGTCTGCAGCGCCTGGTACACCTCGGCCGGCTTCTTCTCCGTCGCGGCGGAGTTGAGGAAGGCCAGGATCGAGCCGGTGTACTCCGGCACGAAGCCGATGGAGCCGTCCTTGAGCGCTGCGATGTAGGCGGGGCGCTCGCCGATGTTCAGCTTCTTGGACACGCTGACGCCCTTCGCCGACATGGCATCGCCGTAGATGTCAGCCAGCAGCGTGCTCTCCGGGAAGTCGGCGGAGCCGACGGTGATGGATCCCGTGCCGGCAGCGAAACCGGTCGAGGACGAGCTCGACCCACCCGCCGGCTCTGAGGTGTTCGGTGCCGAGGTATTGCTGGAACTGCCACTGCTGCCGCAGGCGCTCAGCGCGAGCACCACGCCGACCAACGCCGCCAGGAGCACATAGATGCGCTTCATGGTTCTCCTTCAGGAATTCGGGCATATCTCGAACCGTTGGCAATCAGACCTTCGCCAGCTCCACCTCCGCGACGGCGGCCGTCCGGACATCCGGGCGGGTCTGCTTGCGCGAGAAGCGTCCGGAGACGCCGGGGGACACGACCAGCCGCTGCAGCAGGAGGAGCAGCAGGTCGGCGACGACGGCCAGCGCGGCAACGATGAGCCCGGCGGACACCATTGCGGGGTAGCCGGCGTGCGGGTCGTTGATCACCTGCGCGCCGTCGATGATGAACTGCCCGAGGCCGCCGAGGAACGGCACGTACGCGGCCACGGTGGCGGTGGCGATCACCTGCAAGGTCGAGCTGCGCAGGCCGGCCATGATCAGCGGCAGCGCGATCGGGAACTCGACCCTGCGCAGCACCTGTGCCCCGGTCATGCCCATCCCGCTCGCGGCGTCTCGCGCCGCTGGATCGACGTTCTGCACGCCCGCGTAGGCGTTCGTCAGGATCGGCGGAATCGCCAGTACTACAAGCGCGATCTCCACCGGAACCACGTACGGCAGCGCGCCGCGCGGCACGAGCCCCGGGATTGCGCCGGCCAGGTGGATCTTGGGTGAGGCCCACACCACGAGGAACGTCAGTAGCCCCAGTGTGGGGATCGCGCGCAGGCCGTTGGTAAGGCCTGCGACGAGGAACACGCCCCGGCCGGTATGGCCGATGAAGAGCCCCAGCGGCAGGGCGATGGCCAGCGCGATCAGGACCGCCACCGCCGTGTAGACCACGTGCTGGCGCAGATGAACGAGCACGCCGTCAGGGCCGCTCCAGTTGGCCGGGTCGTTGAGCCACACCGGCACGCGATCGAGCCCCGGCAGCCCGTTGTTGTCGGCCCGGATCATCCGACGGCCGCCCGCTGCCAGGGCGTCGTCAGCCGGACGGCAGCGAGGATGACGACGTCGAAGACCAGCGCCAGCACGACGATGAGGATCATGCCGAGCAGGATCGGCACCAGGGTGTTGAGGTTGTTGCCGTCGACGAACAGCTGCCCTAGCTGCGACACCCCGATGATCGACGCCACGGACACCAGGCTGACGTTCGAGACCGCCGCGACCCGCAACCCGGCCCCGATGACCGGGACGGCGATCGGCAGCTGAACGGCGAAGAACCGCTGGACGCCGGTGTAGCCCATCGCCGACGCGGAGGCGAGCGTCTCGGTGGACACCGACGACAGGCCGTCGGCGACGACGCGCACCATCAGCGCCACCGTGTAGATGGTGAGCGCGACCGCGACATTGATCGGGTCGAGGATCCTGGTGCCGATGAGGCCGGGCAAGGTCACGAACATCACCAGCGACGGGATCGTGTAAAGAATTCCGGACACCGACACGATCGGCGGGTAGCTCCACCTGTACCGGCTGGCGACCCACCCCAGTGGCAGGGCGAGCAGCAGCCCCACGACGACCGGCAGCCCGGCCAGCCATACCGTCGTCCAGGTCCAGCGCAGGATGTCGCTCTGGTGGTCGCGGAAGTACTGCCAGATGTCGTTCACGTGGAGGCCGCTTCCACGGTTTCCTGCCGGATCACGGCCGCCCGCTCCTCGATGCGGGCGAGTACCTGCGAGGCGGAGACGGAGCCGGCGAACGTGCCGTCCTCGCGCACCACCACACCGCGGCCACTCGGCGAGGACAGCGCCGCGTCGAGCGCCTCGCGCAGCGTGCCCGCCTCGGTGGCCAGCGTGCCGCCGAGGTTG
>JAVHVL010000438.1:0-4600 GCA_032160565.1 Pseudonocardiales bacterium
ACGATTGCCAGGAAGATCGGCACGCCGTGCTGGGAAATCAGACCAACCACCAGCACCTGCGACATGGCCAACACGCCGGCGACTGAAAGGTCGAAGTGGCCGACGATCAACGGCACCAGGACTGCCAGAGCAAGGAGGGTTGTGACGGATTGGTTGTCCAGGATCGATCGGTAGTTGTCCCAGCTGGCGAATGTGGCCGGCTTGAGAGCGGAGAACAGCACAACCAGCAGAACACCCAAGATCACGACACCGTAGCGTCCGGCCTGGCCCACGAGCGCGCCCGCTTGATCGCGAGAAGGTGGTCGTGGCCGCTCGTCGCTATGCGCCGTGCCAGGCTTGTTATCGAGGGTCGTCATGAAGTGCCTTCCTTACGTTGTGTGCCGCGAGCTCGGCCTTGTCGAGGATCCGGATGAGCTGACCGCGACGCAGGATCGCAACTCTGTCGCAGACATCCACCAGCTCTTCGACATCGGAGCTTGCGACCAAGACCGAGCCGCCGCGGGCGCTCATGGCTCGAAGCCGCTCGTGGATATCAACTCGGGTGCCGATATCGACGGCAGCCGTTGGTTCGCAAAGTAAAAGCAATCGCGGCTGACGGACGAGGCAGCGAGCGAGTATCACCTTCTGCGCGTTCCCTCCGGAGAGGGTCGCCAGCTCGACGTCGGGACGAGACGGCTTGACGTTGAAGTCAGACAGGATCTCCCGTGCGCGTCTGTACTCGTCGGCGTGTCGAATGATCCCGCGACCGCGAGGATTGAGAAAGAGGTTCTCTCGTAGCGTCATGTGCGCGAGTGCTGCATTTGCGTTTCGATCGGCTGGCACGAAACCGACGCCCTGATTCACCGCGTCTGCCGATGAAGTCGGCGCGTATCTCGAGCCGTCGAGGGACATGGTGCCCTGGGTGAGCTGCCGGGTTCCGAATGCTGCCTCAGCTAGCTCGAGGTATCCGGAGCCGGCGAGGCCGGTGAGACCGAGGACCTCACCGGCCCTTAGATGTAACGAGATCGGCCCGAAGCCGGCCGCTGCCGCTCGGTCCAACACCAGCCGGTTGTCCTCACCGACTGGGCGCTCAACGACTTCGAGCCGAGCAGGTTCGTGGCCGAGCATCAAACGGACCAGCTCCGCCTTACTGGTCTCGGCTGCTTGGCGAACCGCGACCAGATGACCATCTCGCAGCATACTGATCCGGTCGCTGACGTCGAGCACTTCGTCTAATCGATGACTGATCAGGATGCTGGAAATGCCCCGTTCTCGTAAGCGGCGCAGGACCGCGTGGAGCCGGGCAGCCTCCCCATCTGGAAGGTTGGCCGTCGGCTCGTCAAGGATCAGCAGGCGCACGTCCATGGCGAGCGCGCGAGCGATAGCGACAACCGCCTGTCCGGCGATCGGCAGGTTGCCTATCGATTCCTCCGGATCGATGTCCGCGCCGATCGTCGCGATCGCGGCTCGCGCCTGTTTCACGGCTGCTGACCACTGAATCAAGCCGCGGCGGCGTGGGTAGCCCGAGGTCAGCGCAACGTTCTCCGTCACCGAGAGGTTCTGAATAAGCGCAAGATCCTGATGGATGAACGCCGCGCCCGCACGGCGGGCCTTGTCAGGAGACAGCAAGCCTTCAACCCTAGAGCCAAAGAAGCTTACCGAGCCCGCGTCGGGTTGTTCGATCCCCGCTATGAGTCGAACCAGGGTCGACTTACCCGCACCGTTCTCACCCACCAAGCTGTGTATCTCGCCCTCGCGGACCGTCAAATCGACGTCGGCCAAGGCGACGGTCCCGCCGTACACCTTCCGTGCTCCACGGATCTCCAACGCTGGCCGGTGCGGGGCAGCGAGCCCCGCCGTCATCGTCGTGAACGATCGACGGCGAGGCGCTGGCGATGGAGCATCGTCACTGGACTCCCCAGAGGGTCTTGTAGCCACTCACCCAGTCGACGAACTTCGTGAAGTCGGCCGTACCATCGGCCGGCGCATCGGCCTTGGTGTAGATGTGGATGCCCAGGCCCTGGTCGTACGCGTTCAGGTATGGCTGCTTGTTCAGGCCGAGGTTCACCTGATTGATCGCCGCGTAACCCATCCAGTCCAGCGAGGCTCCCGGAGCGGCGTAGATGTCGCCCTTGTTGATCGCCTGAAGCTCGAGGTTCGTCGCGTCCTTCGCGATGATCTTGATCTTCTTGCCGGACGACTGCACTGCGGCGATCATGTTGCCGAACCCGTTGTCGTCGGGCAGGACGAGGTACTGCACTCCAGGCTCCGAACTGATCGCGGCAGCCAACTTCTGTCCGGCGACGGCCGGGTTCGTCTGGTCGGGGATCGTCAGGTCTACGACCTTCGTCCTGCACTTCGGGCACGACTGCATGACGCGCTGGTACTCGGTGACGCCCTTGATCAAGTCGGGCTGATCGGCTTGCCTGACCACGATTGCATCGCCAGCGCCGTTGCTGTCTGCAATCACCTGGTAGGCCATGATCTGGTAGGTGAGCGGCTGCCTGATTGACACGTAGGCCTGCCAGGGATTGGTTCCGTCCGTCGGTGAATCAGGCGCCGAGACGGTGACGATTCCCCTTTGCTTCGCGGTGGCAAGCCGGTCAGCAACGCTTGCGCCCGGGATGGCGACACCGATGATTGCGTCTGGCTTCCGCGAGAGGGCGGTGTCCATGGCCGTCGCGTACGACTGAGCAGTCCCAGACCCGGGGATCAGTTCGACGTTCCATCCAAGCAGCTGCCCGGCCGCTTGGGCGCCCTTCGCTACCGTTTCGCACGCGGTCCCGGCTGCGCAGAACACGACCTCGACTTTCTGCTTCGGGAGGGGTTTGGGACCTGTCTTGGGTCCTTGCCAAGTCGTCTGCGGCACGATCTGGCTCGCCGTGCTGCCGGTGTCTACGGGTGCGTACACCAACGCCTTCCCCGCAGCGTCGACGATGCGTTGGGCATCGGCAACCGCTGAGCTCGATGAGCCGCCCGAACCAGAGATAGCAGGAGAGTCCGCTCCGTTCCGGGCGTCCTTCGACGAGCTGCTGCAGGCAGTTACAACACCGACCATCAGGACTCCCACTGCGATCGATGTCGCAGCGCGGCGCGTCGTCTTTCTGCTCCTCATGACTCTCCTGCCCGTTAGACGCCGAAGCTCTCGGGGGCTCGATCGGCGGATACCGCAACCTGCGGTGGGCTGTGACGGTACTTACAATCCGCGCAAAGGTCAACCGGTCAGCCGGTCAACCGGTAATCCTTTTGATCGACTATTGGAGCCTGGATGAAAACGCTCGACGTGGACACGTTCGACAACGTGCACGCGATCAATTTCCGCAGCACGTTCCTGGTGATGAAGGCTGAGATTGGCTACTTCCTCGGCCATGGCGGCGGGGTCATCGTCAACATGTCCTCAAGCGCCGGGTTGCGGGCCGGCGGCGTCGGAGTCAGCGGGTACACCACCAGCAAGCACGCGATCGCTGGGCTGACCGCAACGCTGCCCGCGAGTACGCCACTGACGGGATTCGTATCAATGCCGTCGCGCCGGGCCCCACCGACACCCCGGCCATGCAGGATCTGCCCTCCGAGGCGCGAGATGCGATCGCCGCCACGATCCCGATGCGCCGACTCGCGGCGAGCGAAGAGATCGCCAACCTGGTGGCATTCCTGCTCAGCGACGAGGCGACATTCATGTCCGGCGAGGTCGTCGCCATCGACGGCGCCTATATGCAGATCTGATTGACTGCCATACTCCACGTCCACGTACCGATACAGCCCCTCGACCTGGCATCTGAGAAACGCCGGCGCTGAAGAAGAGGGCGACCGCACTGCCGCTCTGACAGGCGCCTTCGGCCACGTCATTGGTCGATTCGGCGGCATCATCGCCGCAATTGTGTCCAGGCTACGGCCACGTCCGACGCACCGAGGATCTCGATGCTCGGCGTGGGGGCGCGGTTGGTCAGCCACAGCAGGAGGTCGGACTGGGTAGCGCGAATGACGGTGTCGGCTCGAACGTGGCCTGCGATAGCGGTGACGTCGGGGCCGGCGTCGAGATCGATCCAACAGTCGCTCGGTCCGTCGGTGGCATGCAGGTGCAGGCTGCCGACGAGGCCGCCGCTCCCCGGGTGGGCGAGCAGACCTGGGAGGACCTCGGTCAGGAACTCCTCGACGCCGGCCGCCGCGACGGCGGTGTCCACCGGGTGAACCAGCGCCGCGCGGTCGGGGCGGGCGGCGTCCTCGGCGTCCCATCGGTGGATGGCGAGTTCGACGGCCAGCCGTCTGCGCCACCAGCTGACCCGCCGGTCGCCCTGGCTGGAGAACGTCCAGGTGGTCGCGTCGCTGTCGGTGGTGGTCAGGATCTGGAGTGTGCGCTCCAGGTGGGCTGAGTGCCACCCGGACAGCTCGCTCAGCTCAGGCGGCGGGGTCTCGCGATCGTGACGGGCGACCGGTTGGCCGGTGGCGACGATCAGCGCCATCCAGGCCAGGATGCCGCCCGTGTGCCCGATGAGGTCGGCGGCATCCCACGATGGGCAGTGCGGTATCGGCCGCGACCAATCCGATTCAGCGACAGCCAACAGGTCGCGGCCGTCGCGTGCGGTGACGCTACCGAGATCGATGTCTGTCTTGAAACCCCCCG
>JAVHVL010000643.1:0-4200 GCA_032160565.1 Pseudonocardiales bacterium
GCGGCATCGGGCCGTCGGTGGCGGCCACGACCAGGATCGCGCCGTCCATCTGCGCCGCGCCGGTGATCATGTTCTTGATGTAGTCGGCGTGACCGGGGCAGTCGACGTGCGCGTAGTGACGCTTCTCGGTCTGGTACTCGATGTGCGCGATGGAGATCGTGATTCCGCGCTGCCGCTCCTCAGGCGCCTTGTCGATCTGGTCGAACGCCTCGGTGTTCGGGTTCATGGCCGGGTACTTGTCGTGCAGCACGCGGGAGATCGCTGCGGTCAGCGTCGTCTTGCCATGGTCGATGTGACCGATGGTGCCGATGTTGACGTGCGGCTTGGTCCGCTCGAACTTCGCCTTCGCCACTGTGGATCCCTTTCCCTCTTGGAAGTTGCCGGTCTTCTGAGTCCGGCTGGTTGGACGTTTTGTTGTCGAAACTCTGGGTTACTCCCCCGTCGCCTTCGCGATGCCTGTTGCTCGGCTCCGGGCTCGCTCCGCTCCTCGGGCCCCGGGGGGCCCTGCGATGCTCACTCCCCCGTCGCCTTCGCGATGATTTCCTTGGCCACGTTGCTCGGCACCTCGGCGTAGCTGTCGAACTGCATCGAGTAGCTCGCGCGGCCCTGCGTCTTCGACCGCAGGTCACCGACGTAGCCGAACATCTCCGACAGCGGCACGAGCGCCTTGACGACGCGTGCCCCGCTGCGCTCCTCCATGGCCTGGATCTGGCCACGGCGGGAGTTCAGGTCGCCGATGACGTCGCCCATGTTCTCCTCGGGCGTGGTGACCTCGACGGCCATCATCGGCTCGAGCAGGACCGGGTTCGCCTTGCGTGCGGCGGCCTTGAACACCATCGAGCCGGCGATCTTGAACGCCATCTCGGACGAGTCGACGTCGTGGTAACCACCGTCGGTCAGCGTCATCTTGACGCCCACCAGCGGGTAGCCGGCCAGGATGCCGTACTGCATGGCCTCCTGCGCGCCCTGATCGACCGACGGGATGAACTCCTTCGGGATGCGGCCACCGGTGACCGCGTTCTCGAACTCGTACGTCGGGCCGTCAGCGCTGAGCTCCAGCGGCTCGAGCCTGATCTGCACCTTGGCGTACTGGCCGGAGCCACCCGTCTGCTTCTTGTAGGTGAGGTCCTCACGCTCGACGACCCGCTTGATCGTCTCGCGGTAGGCCACCTGCGGCTTGCCTACGTTGGCCTCGACCTTGAACTCGCGGCGCATCCGGTCGACGAGGATCTCGAGGTGGAGCTCACCCATCCCCTTGATGATCGTCTGGCCGGTCTCCTCGTCGTTCTGGACCTGGAACGTCGGGTCCTCTTCGGCGAGCTTCTGGATCGCAATGCCCAGCTTCTCCTGGTCACCCTTCGTCTTGGGCTCGATCGCGACCTCGATGACCGGTGCCGGGAACGTCATCGACTCGAGGACGATCGGCTTCTGCGGGTCGGAGAGGGTGTCGCCGGTGGTGGTCTGCTTCAGGCCGGCGACGGCGATGATGTCGCCGGCACCGGCGCGCGGCAGCTCCTCACGCTTGTTGGCGTGCATCTGGTAGATCTTGCCGATGCGCTCCTTGCGGTCCTTGGTGGAGTTCAGGACCTGCGCGCCGTTCTCCACGACACCGGAGTAGATGCGCACGTAGGTGAGCTTGCCCAGGTGCTGGTCGGTGGCGATCTTGAACGCCAGCGCGGACAGCGGCTCGGCCTCGTCGGTCTTGCGGACGGCGACGGTCTCGCCGTCCATCAGCAGCCCCTCGACGTGGTCGACGTCGAGCGGCGAAGGCAGGAAGTCGATGACCGCGTCCAGCATCGGCTGCACGCCCTTGTTCTTGAAGGCCGAGCCGGTGAGCACCGGGTTGATCTTGTCGGCGAGCGTCGCGCGACGGATGGCCGCCTTGAGGATCTCCGGGGTGAAGTTGCCCTCGCCCAGGTAGATCTCGGCGATCTCGTCGTCGACGTCGGACAGGGTCTCGAGCAGCTTCTCGCGCCACTCGGCGGCCTGGTCGGCGAGCTCGGCCGGAATCTCCTCGACCGCGAAGTCCTCGCCCAGCTTGGTCTCGCCGCGCCACGTGAGGGCGCGCATCTCGACCAGGTCGACGACGCCGATGAAGTCGGCCTCGGCACCGATGGGGATCTGCAGCACGAGCGGCGTGGCGTTGAGGCGGTCGATCATCATCTGCACGCAGCGGAAGAAGTCCGCGCCGGTGCGGTCCAGCTTGTTGACGAAGCACATACGCGGAACGCTGTACTTGTCGGCCTGCCGCCACACCGTCTCGGTCTGGGGCTCGACGCCGGCGACACCGTCGTAGACGGCGACCGCACCGTCGAGGACGCGCAGCGAGCGCTCGACCTCCACTGTGAAGTCGACGTGGCCAGGCGTGTCGATGATGTTGATCGTGTGGGTCTTCCAGGTGCACTTGGTCGCGGCGGACGTGATCGTGATGCCGCGCTCCTGCTCCTGCTCCATCCAGTCCATCGTGGCTGCGCCGTCGTGGACCTCACCGATCTTGTAGTTGATACCGGTGTAGAAGAGGATGCGCTCGGTCGTCGTGGTCTTGCCCGCGTCGATGTGCGCCATGATCCCGATGTTGCGGGTCCTGGCGAGCTCGGCGTTGTTTGCCATGATTCCTTCTCTTGGCCCCACCAGATCTCTCGCAAGCTCGAAATCTGTCGGGGACCCCAAAGTCTTTTGGATGGGGCTTAGTGGGCTGCAATTACCATCTGTAGTGGGCGAAGGCCTTGTTGGACTCCGCCATCTTGTGGGTGTCCTCGCGGCGCTTGACGCTGGCCCCGAGGCCGTTGCTCGCATCGAGCAGCTCGTTGGTGAGGCGCTCGGTCATCGTCTTCTCGCGGCGGGCGCGCGAGTAGCCGACCAGCCAGCGCAGCGCCAGCGTGGTGCTGCGGCCCGGCTTGACCTCGACCGGCACCTGGTAGGTGGCGCCACCGACGCGGCGGCTCTTGACCTCGATCGTGGGCTTGACGTTGTCGAGCGCCCGCTTGAGCGTGATGACCGGGTCGGTGCCGGACTTCTCACGGGTGCCCTCGAGCGCGCCGTAGACGATGCTCTCGGCAACGGAGCGCTTGCCATGCAGCAGGATCTTGTTGACCAGCTGGGTGACGAGCGGCGAGTTGTACACCGGGTCGACCACGAGTGGGCGACGCGGCGCCGGGCCCTTGCGCGGCATTAGCTCTTCTCCTTCTTCGCGCCGTAGCGGCTGCGCGCCTGCTTGCGGTTACGGACACCCTGGGTGTCCAGCGACCCCCGAATGATCTTGTAACGCACACCGGGGAGGTCCTTCACGCGACCGCCGCGCACGAGCACGATCGAGTGCTCCTGCAGGTTGTGACCGACACCCGGGATGTAGGCGGTGACCTCGATGCCGCTGGTCAGACGCACGCGGGCGACCTTGCGAAGCGCCGAGTTCGGCTTCTTCGGGGTGGTCGTGTAGACGCGGGTGCAGACCCCACGGCGCTGCGGGGATCCCTTCAGCGCCGGGGTCTTGGTCTTACCGATCTTGTCCTGCCGGCCCTTGCGGACAAGCTGATTGATCGTAGGCATGCGGCCTGCAATCTCCTCGTTCGACGTGATGGTGGCGTGCTCGTCTGTGCTTCTCGTGCTCGTGCGGGACGGCTTGCCCCGGCGATCACCTGCTGTGCTGTTGTCGTGCTCCTGCCCGCCGGTCCCCGAGGTCGGGCGTGTCGCGGCCCTTCCAAAGGCCAGCCCGACGACGACGCGCCGGTCTGGACGGTGAGCCCGCGCCCTCGGGCGGCAGCCGAAGCCCCTGAAAATCCGGGGCTGTGGGCGACTGCACCGACTGGCACGGTTCGGGGCCCGGATCGCTCCGGGCACAAGCAACTACCTTACCGGACCCCCTGCGCACCGCAAAATCCCTGGGGCACCTGCCCGCACGACAGCGGGCCGGCCCCCGAAGGGAACCGGCCCGCCGATCGCCGTGGTTCAGCGGTAGTCGTCGTAGCCGAACTCGTCCAGCGGAACCGCCGGGCCGAGCGCGCCACCGCCGCCGAAGCCGTAGTAGTCGTTCTCGTCGTACCCGGCCATCGAGAACGCGGCTGCCCGCGCCTCCTCGGTCGGGTTCACCTCGACGTTGCGGTACCGCGCGATGCCGGTACCCGCCGGGATGAGCTTGCCGATGATCACGTTCTCCTTCAGCCCCACCAGCGAGTCGCTCTTCGCAGAGATGGCGGCGTCGGT
>JAVHVL010000109.1:0-5571 GCA_032160565.1 Pseudonocardiales bacterium
CGTGATGTTGTAGAAGAGCTTGCGCGCAGGCTTGGAGAAGGCCCAACCGTAGGCGAAGTTCATGAACGAGCCGTCGATGGTGTCCAGCAGGCTCATCCCCGCTGCGAAGAGGATCGGCAGCGAGAGGATCGCCCAGAACGGCAGGCCGGCCGCCACGCTGCCGCCCGCCAGTACCAGCAGCGAGATTTCCGTCGCCGTGTCGAAGCCGAGCCCGAACAGCGCGCCCAGCGGGTACATCTTCCAGCTGGTGTCGATGCTGCGGGTGAGCGGTCCGAAGAAGCGATTCATCAGCCCGCGCTTGTTCAGCTGAGCGTCGAGCTCCTGCTCGTCGTAGCTGCCGGCGCGCATCGCCCGCAGCAGCTTCACGATGCTGGCCAGCACGATGACGTTGAGCAGCGCGATCAGCAGCAGGAATCCGCCCGACACGCTCGTGCCGATCAGCCCGGTGTAGTGATGCAACGTCGAGTTGCTGTCGCGGACGCCGGAGTTCAGGGCCCGGATGCCGAAGTTCAGCAACACTGCCATGGCGAAGACGATGCTGGAGTGTCCGAGGGAGAAGAAGAAGCCGACGCCGAGGGGGCGCTTGCCCTCGCTCATCAGCTTGCGGGTGGTGTTGTCGATCGCGCTGATGTGGTCGGCGTCGAACGCGTGCCGCATGCCGAGTGAGTATGCGAGCAGACCCGTGCCCACACCGAACGTCCCGAGCTGGTAGTTGCCGTTGACGGCCAGGAACAGCAGCGTGAAGCCCACGGCGTGCAGTAGCGCGATGAAGCCGAACATCGCGTACAGCCGGCGCCATTCGGCCGGGGCGAGCGACAGCCTGGCGCGAGCTAAGAACGACGGTCGGTCGGTGACGGCGACGAGCATGGGCGGGCGGCTCCTCTCGGCTTATTGCCACTCTATGGCAACAAGCCGGAGCTCCGTCAACCGGGTCGTCAGCGCCGGCCGTGGATCTTCCTGCACTGTGCGGGGTATGGGTGTCGCGTGCGCAGGAAGATCGCGGTCAGGTCACTTCGGCTGGGTACCCGGTGCCGGCGGCAGGTCGACCTGACCGTCCGCGACCGGCGGCGGGTCGGCCTCGAACAGCGGCGCATCGTCGGGCAGGCCGGCGTGCGCCTCGCGGGAGGCGGCGTCCTCGTCCGACGCCCGCAGGTTCGCCGCCTCCGGCTGGACCGCGGCCGGCGGGATACGCGAATCGAACCACGTCGAGGTGTCCAGCTCGCCGGACTCGGTTGCCTCGACGGTGCTCTTCGCGCTGAGCCAGGACGGCGCGTCCTCGGCGTCGCCGCCACCGAGCCTGGCCAGCCCCTCCAGCGCCTTGCTGAACTCGCTGGGCACGATCCACATCTTGTTGGCGTCGCCCTGCGCGAGCTGTGGCAGCACCTGCAGGTACTGGTAGGCCAGCAGCGCGGGGTCGGGCTTCGCCGCGTGGATGGCGTTGAACGTCGTCTCGATCGCCTTGGCCTGTCCCTGCGCGGTGAGGTAACGAGCGGCCCGGTCACCCTCGGCGCGCAGGATGCGGGACTGGCGCTCGGCCTCGGCCTGAAGGATCGCGGCCTGCTTCTCCCCCTCCGCGGAGAGGATCTGCGCCGCCTTCTGCCCCTCGGCCGTCTTGATCGCGGACTCGCGCTGCCCCTCGGCGGTGAGGATGATCGCCCGCTTGTTGCGGTCGGCGCGCATCTGCTGCTCCATCGCATCCTGGATGGACGGCGGCGGGTCGATGGCCTTGATCTCCACGCGCGCCACGCGAATTCCCCACGGGCCGGTGGCCTCGTCCAGCACGCCGCGCAGCTTGGTGTTGATCTCATCGCGGCTGGTGAGGGCCTGCTCCAGATTCAGCGAGCCGACCACGTTGCGCAGCGTGGTGATCGTCAGCTGCTCGACGGCCTGGATGTAGTTCTGGATCTCGTACGTGGCTGCACGCGGGTCGGTGACCTGGAAGTAGATGACCGAGTCGATGGCGACGGTGAGGTTGTCGGATGTGATCACCGGCTGCGGCGGGAAGCTGACCACCTGCTCGCGCAGGTCGATCAGCGGGCGCATCCGGTCGACGAACGGCAGCAGCACGGTGAGCCCCGGCGTGGCAGTGCGGACGTAGCGCCCGAGCCGCTCGACCACGGCCGCTCGGGCCTGCGGCACGATGCGCACCATCCGGGCCATCAGGATGAGCACGACCGCCAGCACGACCAGGATGGCGATGACCTCGGCAGACATCCAGTTCCCTTCTAGAATTTGGCGTTCGCGCCGGGGAACCCGTAGTCCGGCCCGATCTCGACGACGGCGGTTGCCCCGTCGATCTTGACGACGCGCACGACCGTGCCGGCGGGAAGCACCTGGGTGCGATCCGCGGACCGCGCGGTCCACTCCCCGCCGTTGAGGCGCACCCGGCCGTCGTGCGCGTCCACGACACTCAGCACGAGCGCGTCCTTGCCGACGAGTGCGTCGGTGCCCATCGGAGCGTCAGGGACGTCGCTGAGGTGCCGTCGCAGCACCGGCCGGACCGCACCGAGCAGCGCCGCGGACGCGAGGATGGCCACGAGTGCCTGCACGACGGCGGGTGCACCGAGTGCGGCAACCACCGACGCGCTGGCCGCGCCGCCGGCGAACATCACCAGGACCAGCGTCGTGGACGCCGTCTCGGCGGCGGCGAACAGCCCGGCGATGATCAGCCAGATCAACCACGCGGACATGAGGCCATGGTGACACGCCGGAACGTGTCAGGTTGTAACGAAGTCGATGAGTTCTTCTACTGCCCTTAGCAGGGGGACCTCCACGTCGGCGTAGCTGTCGACACCGGCCAGCACGCGTCGCCACATCTCGCGCGGTTCGGTGACCCCGAGCGCACGGCAGATACCGGTCTTCCAGTCGGTGCCGCGCGGCACCTCCGGCCAACGCGGGATGCCGAGCGCGGTCGGCTTCACCGCCTGCCAGATGTCGACGTACGGATGGCCGGTGACGAGCACGGAGTCGGCGAAGCCGGCGGTGCGCAGCCCGGCGACGATCCGCGTCTCCTTGCTGCCGGCCACGAGATGGTCGACGAGCACGCCGACGCGCCGCTGCGGGCCAGGAGCGAAGGCCCGGACGTGCTCGATGAGCTCGTCGATCCCGTCGAGCGGTTCGACGACGACGCCTTCCACCCGCAGATCGTCGCCCCAGATCCGCTCCACCAGCGCAGCATCGTGCACCCCCTCGACCCAGATCCGGCTGGCACGGGCCACCCGGGCCCGGGCGTCGGCCACCGCGTACGAGCCGGATGCGGTCCTGGCTCGTGGCCCTGGCCGAGCGGCCACCGGAGCGGGGCGCACCAGCGTCACCGGGCGCCCGTCCACCAGGAACGACGCGGGGAGCATCGGGAACACCCGGCGCTTGCCGTGGCGATCCTCGAGGGTGACGGTGTCCCGCTTCTCACCGCTCTCGACGGCCCTGCCGACGGCGACCACCGCCCCGCAGAACGCGCCGTCGGCCGTCTCCACGACCAGGTCGGCGTCGGCGGGGACTTCTGGCACGGGCGGGCGGCGGCGAGCCGGCTGGGCGAGCACATCGCGGTAGTCACGCACGCCCGTCGACCCTAGGCGGGTGGCGCGCGACCGCGAGGCGGCGCGCCGATGCCGGTGAGGAGGAGTCGCGCCTGGCGGCCCGTCGCGTTCGCGGCTGGTGGGCGCCTCTAGCCTGGACTGGTGAGCCGCCTGCGATCCGGTCCGCTGGCCGCGTGGACGTCGGCGTGGCTCGCCGGGCGGGCCGCCTCGGACGAGGTCATCCGCGCCACCACCGCCGGCGACACGCCACACCAGGTCGGGGGCCTCGGGGCCTTCGACGCTGAGCTCGTGCCGCTGAGCGAGGCGCTGATCACGTGGCGCAAGGCGGGGCGGCCGGTGCGCCTCGCCCTCCCGGTGGCCGGCGACGTGCGGGGGCTGCCCGGACCTGCCGAGTTCCGCAGTGCCGCCCTTGAGGCCGGCGAGGCGGTGCACGGCGGCGGCCTCGGGATCGTCCCGCAGGTCATCGAATTCGCCCCGAGCAGCGCGCCCCCCGCCGTACTGTGGCAGGCGTTCGAGACCACGGACGCACCGCCCGACTACCTCTCCGTCGCCGACGCCCAGAACGACCTCACCGCCGCGATCCGCGAGTCGGCCAGCGCCCTGTCCGCGGCCGACGTCGCGGGGTGGATCGACGACATCGCAGCTGAGCTCCACGACGCGCGCCGCGCCGGCGAGCATCTGAACCTGCCCCCAGGCCATCCCCCGCGTGCCGTAGCCCTGGTCGCCCAGGCCGAGCGGCTGCAGGCTGTGCTCGACCTCGCGGCGCGGGACCCGACCGGGGGCGCGATCGACCGCACCGGCATCGCCGCCCGGGCCGAGTCACTCCGGCCGCTCGGGATCGCGGTGCGGCGGGCCCGGTTGTCGGGCTACAACGCACTGGCCGACGGCCCCGAGAGTTGACCGCCCGACGGCCTTGAGAGTTGACCGCCCGAAGGCCTTGACGGCCGACCGCAGCGCGATCGCAACCGCGGCGAAACGTGCCTGACCCGCCCTGCTCATACACTCACCGCCGTGCTCCGTATCGCCCACGACACCGCGCGCGGCGGGGGCGACACGCGCGTGGACGTGCAGTCGCGGGTGATCCACGGCTACCGACGCGTGTTCCGCGTGGCCGGTAGCGGGCCACCGCTGCTGCTGATCCACGGAATCGGCGACGACTCCAGCACGTGGGCGGAGATCATCCCCACGTTGGCGCGCAACCACCTCGTCGTGGCGCCGGACCTGCTGGGGCACGGCCAGTCGGACAAGCCGCGCGCCGACTACTCCGTCGCCGCGTACGCGAACGGGATGCGGGACCTGCTCAGCGCGCTCGGCATCGAGCGGGTCACCCTGGTCGGGCACTCGCTCGGCGGCGGCGTCGCGATGCAGTTCGCCTACCAGTTCCCGGAGCGCACCGAGCGCATGGTCCTGGTCGCCAGCGGTGGCGTGGGCACCGACGTGTCGCCCCTGCTGCGCGCGGCCGCGCTGCCCGGTGCGCACCTCGCCCTGGCGGCCCTCAAGCTGCCTGGGGCGCGAACCGCTGTGCAGCTGAGCATCGCGGCGCTGGAGTGGCTGGACACCGGCCTCGGCGTCGACGCAGTGGACCTCACCCGGGTGGTCGAGGCGCTGCCCGACCAGACGGCGCGATCGGCCTTCATCCGCACCCTGCGCTCGGTCGTCGACTGGCGCGGGCAGGTGGTGACAATGCTCGACCGTTGCTACCTGGTCCGCGGCATGCCCACGCTCCTGATGTGGGGCGCGCGCGACAGCGTTCTGCCGGTGAGTCATGCCACGGCAGCCCATGCCGCCATGCCGGGTAGCCGCCTGGAGATCTTCGACGACGCGGGCCACTTCCCGTTCCGCACCGATCCGGCGCGCTTCGTCGGGCTGCTCGAGGACTTCTGCGCCGAGACGGAGCCGTCGACGTGGAGCGCGGAGCAGTGGCGCGAGCTGCTGCGCAGCGGGCGCGCCGACGCGGCATTGCTCGATGCGGCAGCGCGCGGGATCGACCTGCGTGGTGAGAGCGAGCGCAGCGCGACCTGACGCGTCGTGAATC
>JAVHVL010000123.1:0-3808 GCA_032160565.1 Pseudonocardiales bacterium
GGGTCGACGTCGACCTGACGGCCGCCGGAGAGGCGGAAGGGCGCCGCGGCGGGGAGCTGCTGGTGGAGCACGGGTTGCTGCCCACGGTGCTGCACACCTCGCTCCTGCGTCGCGCGATCCGTACCGCCGACATCGCGCTGGAGGCCGCCGACCGGCTGTGGCTGCCCGTGCGCCGGACGTGGCGGCTCAACGAGCGGCACTACGGCGCGCTGCAGGGTAAGGACAAGGCGCAGGTGCGTGACGAGTTCGGCGAGGAGCAGTTCATGCTCTGGCGCCGCTCGTACGACACGCCGCCGCCGCCGCTGCCCGACGACAGCGAGTTCAGCCAGGCCGGCGACCCCCGGTACGCCGACCTGCTGGACATCCTGCCCCGCAGCGAGTGCCTGAAGGACGTCGTCGACCGGATGCTGCCGTACTGGTACGACGCGATCGTGCCGGATCTGCGGCTGGGGCAGACGGTCCTCGTGGTCGCGCACGGGAACTCGCTGCGCGCGCTGATCAAACACCTCGACAAGCTGTCCGACGAGGCGGTCGTCGCGCTGAACGTCCCCACCGGCATACCGCTGCGCTACGACCTCGACCCGGTGACCTTCCTGCCGTCCCGGCCCGCCTCCTACCTCGACCCCGAGGCTGCCGCTGCCGCGATCGAGGCCGTCGCCAACCAGGGCAAGAAGTAGCGCAACGCAATCCGGGATCTTCCTGCGGTTCGGGTACCTATGGCCCGATAGGCGCAGGAAGATCGACTGTGCCCGGTGACGAATCCGGGATCTTCCTGCGGTTCGGGTACCTATGACCCGACAGGCGCAGGAAGATCCACCGCACGGATGACCCCACAGCCGCAGGAAGATCCACCCAATGCCCCGTACCATCTCAGGCGTGCCCGTAGTCGCGATCGCGTTCGGGGTTCTGGCGTTTGCCGTCGGTGTCCTCGCCGGCATCGTGATCATGGGTCGTCGCCACCCGCCGCCGACTCCGAATCCGCCGGCACATCGCACCTCCGAAGGGCCGCGACGGCGCGCCAACCAGCCCCTTGCCTCACTCGTCGTCGAGGCCCTCGATCACGGCGTCGTCGTCATCGACCGTGACGACCGCGCCGTCCTGGTCAACCCGGCCGCCCGCATGATGGGGATCCTGGACATCGACCGGCTCAGCTTCCCGGAGCTGGCCGGGCTGGCCAGCCACGCCCGCGGCCGCGGCGCCATCCTGACCAGCCTCGTCGACCTCCCCATCGGCCGCCTCGGCCGGGAGCCCATCGCGCTGTCGGTCACGGCGGTGCCGCTCGCCAGCGGCGAAGAGGGGGAACGCTTCGACTCCGTGGCCCTGCTGCTGGCCGACGTAAGCGAGCAGCGCCGCCTCGAAGCGGTACGCCGCGACTTCGTCGCCAACGTGTCGCACGAGCTGAAGACACCGGTCGGCGCGCTGACCCTGCTCGCCGAGGCGGTGCAGGACGCGTCCGACGACCCGGAAACGGTGGCGCGGTTCGCCAGCCGCATGCAGCACGAGGGCGCCCGCCTGGCGCGCCTGGTCGGCGAACTGATGGAGCTGTCGCGGGTCCAGGGCATGGACCCGATGCCCGGTGCGGCCAGCGTCGAGGTGCGCGGACTGCTCGACGAGTCTGCCGACCGCTCCCGTCTGGCCGCCGAGCAGGCCGGCATCGAGATGGTCGTGAGCTGTGCCGACGAGCTCGTCGTGCGCGGCAACGAGGCGCAGCTCGCCACCGCCGTCACGAACCTCGTCGACAACGCGATCGCCTACAGCCCGCAGGGCACGCGCGTCGTCGTTGCCGCGCGCGCGAGCACCGACCACCAGGCGCGACCCACCGTTGACATCGCCGTCACCGACCAGGGGCTCGGCATCGAGCCGGGCGAGATCGACCGGATCTTCGAGCGCTTCTACCGCGTCGACCCGGCGCGCTCTCGCGCCACCGGCGGCACCGGGCTGGGGCTGGCCATCGTGAAGAACATCGTCACCAACCATCTCGGGACCGTCGCAGTGGAGAGCGTGGTGGGCGCCGGCTCTACGTTCACCGTCCGGTTACCGCGCGTTCATTCCGATACGCAAGCGTCCACCTCGGACGAAGCAGGCCCGCTGACCATGGTGAAGGGACCGATGTGACGCGTGTGCTGGTAGTCGAGGACGAGGAGTCGTTCTCGGACGCACTGTCGTACATGCTGCGCCGCGAGGGGTACGAGGTCGAGATCGCGGCGACCGGCCCGGAGGCACTCACCGCGTTCGACCGCAGCGGGGCGGATCTGGTCCTGCTGGACCTGATGCTGCCCGGGCTGTCCGGCACCGAGGTGTGCCGCGAACTGCGTTCGCGCTCGCACGTTCCGATCATCATGGTCACAGCGCGCGACTCCGAGGTGGACAAGGTCGTCGGACTGGAGCTGGGCGCCGACGACTACGTCACCAAGCCGTTCTCCTCCCGCGAGCTGGTCGCGCGCATCCGGGCGGTGATGCGGCGAGGTGCCGAATCAGACGAGCTGGTGACGAGCACCGTCGAGGCCGGCCCGGTGCGGATGGACGTGGAGCGGCACGTGGTCTCCGTCGACAGCAAGCAGATCTCCATGCCGCTCAAGGAGTTCGACCTGCTCGAGCTGCTGCTGCGCAACGCCGGCCGGGTACTCACCCGCGGGCAGCTGATCGACCGGGTGTGGGGCGCGGACTACGTCGGCGACACCAAGACGCTGGACGTGCACGTCAAGCGGCTCCGCTCGAAGATCGAGCCCGATCCGGCGCACCCGAAGTACCTGGTGACGGTCCGCGGGCTGGGCTACAAGTTCGAGGTCTGACACGACCCGAACGTGGCGGTGATCCTCGCGGCGTCAATAGCTCAGTAGTCTCTCGGCGTGCCGTCGGATCCGAGCGGGCGCGGGCTCATCCTCGTGGTCGAGGACGACACCGCGATCGCCGACGTGGTCCGGATGAACCTGGCCAACGGTGGGTACGGCGTGCACATCGAGCGTGACGGTGCGGCCGGCCTGGCCGCGATCCTTCGGCTCCGGCCCGTCGCGGTGATCCTCGACGTCGGCCTGCCGGGCATGGACGGCGTCGAGGTGTGCAAGCGGCTGCGGGCGCAGGACGACTGGACGCCGGTCCTGTTCGTCACCGCGCGCGACGACGAGGTGGATCGCATCGTCGGACTGGAGCTGGGCGCCGACGACTACGTGACGAAGCCGTTCTCACCCCGCGAACTCGTCGCACGAGTGGGCAGCGTGCTGCGGCGCAGCAGGGGAATCGCCGACGCCCCGTCGTCGCTCAACCTCGGCGCCGTAAAGGTGGAGCTCGGCGAGCACCGCGTGCTGGTGGACGGCGCGGACGTGCCGCTGACCGCGACGGAGTTCGACCTGCTCGCGTTCCTGATGCGCCGCCCCGGACGGGTGTTCACTCGCGAGCGGCTGATCAGCGAGGTGTGGGGTTATCCGGCGTTGACGGGCAATCGCACCGTCGACGTGCATGTGGCGCAGTTGCGCGCCAAGCTGGGCGCGGCCAGTCCGATCCGGACCGTTCGCGGCGTCGGCTACTCCGCCGAGTCGCGATGAACCGGCCCGGTTCGCTGGCCGGACGGATCGCGCTTCTCACCATCGCCGTCACCGTGGTGACCGCGCTGGTGGCGGGCGCCCTGTCGATCGGCCTCATCCGTGCCGCGGATCAGACCAGCGCCCGCCGCACTCTCGCCAGCATCGCGGACGCCTCCCAGGCCACGGCGGACCTCGGCACGGGCGCGGCGGGCGATACGCGAGCCCGCCGCATGCTGCGTGCGCTGCGGGTGCAGTTCGCCACGTTGGGGCCGCGCGGCAACATCACG
>JAVHVL010000158.1:0-4670 GCA_032160565.1 Pseudonocardiales bacterium
CAACAAGGTGTGCCTGTCCGGCCTGGACGCGATCGCCCTGGCCGACCAGCTGATCCGGGCCGGTGAGTTCGAGATCGTGGTCGCCGGGGGCATGGAGTCGATGACCCAGGCGCCGCACTTGCTGCAGGGCTCGCGCACCGGCACCAAGTTCGGCGACGCGACGCTGGTCGACTCGATGGCGCACGACGGCCTCACCGACACCTTCGACCAGGTCGCGATGGGCAAGCTGACCGAGGACTCGAACAGCCGGTACGGGCTGACCCGCGAGGAGCAGGACGCCTTCGCCGCGGAGAGCCACCAGAAGGCGGCGCGGGCGGCCAAGGACGGCATCTTCGACGCCGAGATCACCCCGGTCCTGATCCCGCAGCGCAAGGGCGACCCGATCGAGTTCCGTGAGGACGAGGGGATCCGCGGCGACACGACGGTGGAGTCGCTGTCGAAGCTGCGCCCCGCGTTCGCCAAGGATGGCACGATCACGGCCGGCTCGTCGTCGCAGATCTCCGACGGCGCCGCCGCCGTGATCGTGATGAGCAAGGCCAAGGCCGAGGAGCTCGGGTTGACGTGGATCGCCGAGATCGGCGCGCACGGCAACGTCGCCGGGCCGGACAACTCGCTGCAGTCCCAGCCGTCCAACGCCATCCAGGATGCCCTGCGCAAGGAGAACCTCACCGTCGCCGATCTCGACCTCATCGAGATCAACGAGGCGTTCGCGGCCGTCGGCGTGCAGTCCATGAAGGACCTCGGCGTCACCGAGGAGATCGTGAACGTCAACGGCGGCGCGATCGCGCTCGGCCACCCGATCGGCATGTCCGGCGCGCGCCTCGCGCTCACCCTCGCGTACGAGCTGAAGCGTCGCGGCGGCGGCACCGGTGCGGCCGCGCTGTGCGGCGGCGGCGGCCAGGGTGACGCGTTGATCCTGCACGTTCCCGCGTAGCGCGTGGCCGTGTCTCGGCGCGGCGTCGACGTCGACGAGCTGGTCCAGCGCGCACGGGGAGCGGACGCCCGCGCGGTGGCCCGGCTGATCTCGCTCGTCGAGAGTGGGGGCACCCCCGCCAACGACGGCGTAGCCGGCGAGGAAGACTCGCCGGTGCTGCGCCGGGTCGCGGCGGCGCTTGCGCCCTACGGCGGGCACGCCCAGGTCGTGGGGCTGACCGGTTCGCCCGGCGTCGGCAAGTCCACCTCCACGTCGGCGCTGGTCAGTGCGCTGCGTGCGGACGGCAAGCGGGTCGGCGTGCTGGCCGTCGACCCGTCCTCGCCGTTCTCCGGCGGTGCGCTGCTCGGGGACCGGGTGCGGATGCAGGACCACGCCACCGACGACGGTGTGTTCATCCGATCGATGGCCTCGCGCGGCCGGCTCGGCGGGCTGTCGGCGGCCGTTCCGCAGGCGCTGCGGGTGCTCGACGCGGCGGGCTGCGACGTGGTCCTCGTGGAGACGGTCGGAGTCGGGCAGGCGGAGGTGGAGATCGCCTCGCTGGCAGACACGACGATGGTGTTGCTGGCGCCCGGCATGGGCGACGGCATCCAGGCGGCCAAGGCGGGCATCCTCGAGATCGCCGACATCTTCGTCGTGAACAAGGCCGATCGCGAGGGCGCCGACCAGGTGTCCCGCGATCTGCGATACATGCAGTCGCTCGGCGGCCGGCATTCCGCGGCCGGGGCGTGGCGCCCGCCGATCGTGAAGACGGTGGCGTCGCGGGGCGAGGGGGTCCAGGACGTCGTGGCAGCCGTCGAGAAGCACGGTGAGTGGATGCGCTCGCACGGCGAGCTGGATCGGCGCCGGGCCGCGCGCGCGGCGGCTGAGATCGAGGCGATCGCGCTCGGGCAGGTGCGGCAGCGCTTCGCGAGCGTGCACGGCTCGAAAGCGCTGGAGGCGGCAGCGCGGCGCGTCGTCGCGGGCGGGACCGACCCCTACACCGCCGCCGACGAGCTGGTTGCCGCGCTCTAGCTTGCAGTCGCGCGCGAGGCGTGTTCGGGCAGCGCGTCGATGAACTCGCGGGTGAGCTGCGCGGTCAGGCCGGGGTGTTCGAACTGCGGCACGTGCCCGCAGTCGTCGATCACCACGCACCCGGCGTTCGGCAGTGCCTCCGCCACGAACCTGCTGAAGCCGGCGGGGACGAGCACGTCGCGGTCGCCCCACAGGAACAGTGCCGGTGGCTTCAGCATCGGCAGCCGCTCCCAGAATCCGCTCTCCCCGAACGGCTCGTCCAGGTAGACATGTCGCAGCGCCGAGAAGATCGCCAGGCGGTTGGCGCGCACGTTGAACACCCGGATGAACTCGTCGATGGCCGCCTCGTGCCAGGAGTCCGGCAGGCGGGCCGGGTCCGCGAACAGGCTCCGCAGCCCGCGGGTGACCACGCTGCGCGGAATGCGCACGGGCAGCGAGGCGATCTCGGTGCGAACGAGGCGCACCAGCGGGACGAACTGCCGCAGCCTCCGGAAGGCCACCGCGGGGCAGAGCAGCACCAGGCCCCGGACCTCGTACGGCGAGTTCAGCGCGGCCTCCAGCGCCGTGCGCCCGCCGAGGCTGTTGCCGACGAGGACGGCGGGCCGGTCGCACGTCTCGCGCAGGAACGCCAACAGCCAGTTGCCGAGGTACTCCGCCGCGTGCGCATCGCCCTTGGCCTGCGTGCCGCCGTGACCGGGGAGGTCGGGCGCCAGGACGTGGAAGTCGCGCGACAGTGCGGAGATCAGCGGCAGCATCGAGGCGTTCGTCGCGCCCAGCCCGTGCACGAGGACGACCGGCGGCGCCTCCACGGGGCCGGCCTCCAGGTAGAACGTCTCGATGCCGGCCGCGACGGTGGAGCGGGTGTTCGTGTGATCGGCGCGGTCACCGGGGAACAGGCCGTCCAGCTGAAGGGCGAGGGCGAGGTTGCCGCGCACCGTCAGATCACCGGCGAGGAATGCCTCGATACCGCTGCGCGTGCCGGCGACGACCTCGTCGAGGACGCGCAGCGACGCTCGGACCGTGGTGGTCGGGTTGGCCGGCCCGCCGCGCCTGGCAACCGCCCGCCCGCGGTCGATCTCGACCGTCCAGTTGGCCATGCCTCCTGCGGTGAACAGCAGCGTGGCGGTGGTATCCGCGAGCAGCGGGGAGTACGTGCCGAGCAGGCGATCACGAAGCAG
This sequence comes from Pseudonocardiales bacterium, assembly GCA_032160565.1. GTDB lineage: Bacteria > Actinomycetota > Actinomycetes > Mycobacteriales > Jatrophihabitantaceae > RYN-117. Next base: position 3,124 of record JAVHVL010000158.1, read on the forward strand.
CGGCAGCAGGTCGTTGTCCGGCACTGTCGCGTCCTTCCCAGTCGGCGCCGCCGCTCGCGGGGACGGCGGCGCGCCGCCGGTGAGAGCGGTTGCAGTCTGTCACGCGCGAAGGGTGATCGCAGTGCGGCGCAGCATCGTCCGAGCCTTTGTCCGGGAACGGTTGCCCGTTGCGTACCCGTGCCCTACCGGTTAGTAACATGCGAGCCTTTGTCCGGGAACGGTTGCCCGTTGCGTACCCGTGCCCTACCGGTTAGTAACATGGCGGCTGCAGCTCAAGCCGAAGGAGTCATCCTGTGCCCACGATGGAGCGCGACGGCGAAGTCTTCGTCCTCAATCTCGGCGACACGGAGAACCGGTTCCATCCGGATTGGCTTGCGGAGATCCGGGCGCACCTCGATGCCGTCGACGCGGCGGAGGGTCCTCGGGCGCTGGTCACGACCGCTACCGGCAAGTTCTTCTCCAACGGCCTGGACTTGGACTGGCTCGCCAAGAACTCCGATGAGTTCCTCGGCTACGTGATCGACGTCCACCACCTGTTCGAGCGGGTGCTGGCGCTGCCGGTGCCGACCGTCGCGGCGGTGCAGGGGCACTGCTTCGCCGGCGGCGGAATGCTGGCGCTGGCGCACGACTTCCGCGTGATGCGCGCCGACCGCGGGTTCTTCTGCTTGCCGGAGGTGGACATCAACATCCCGTTCAGCCGAGGGATGTCGGCGCTGATCCAGGGGCGGCTGTCGAAGAAGACGGCGCACGAGGCCATGACGACCGGCCGGCGCTACGGCGGGGCCGACGCCCTTGCGGCGGGCATCGTCGACGCCGCCGTCCACGAGGACGACGTGCTGTCCACCGCGGTCGAGATGGCGCGTCCGCTCGCCGCGAAAGCGGGGGCGACGCTGGGGACGATCAAGGCGCGCATGTACGCCGACGTGCTGACGGCACTGCGGGACAAGGACTCTCCGCTGGGCTGAGCCAGTGGCGCGGCTCAGCGATCGACGTGCTGTACCGGTGCTCCGGGCACGTGCATGGCCGGTGCGTAATGGTCGGCGAACAGCTTCGCCACCAGCGCGGATTCCGACCGGGCCGTGCGGGAGTCGGTGGATGTGCTGCATCGGGCGCTCACGCCGTGGTCGTCCGGTGGCTCGTACCTGAACTTCGCCGAGCGCCCGAAGGCGGGTGCCGCGCTGTTCGGCGAGGCGACCTACCGGCGGCTTCAGTCGGTCAAGGCGGAGTACGACCCGGCAGACGTGATCCGCGGGGACCATTCGGTGCCAGCGGCTGGCCGCGGCTGAACGTCAGGCCGCGGACAGGCGGGTGAGCACCGGGCTGACCAGCGCGAGTGCGCCGGCGATCACGGCCACCGCGACGAGCGCTGTGCGCAATGACGTGGCGCCGGCGACGAGACCGATCGCCGCCGGCCCAACGGCGAAGCCGAGGTACGCGACCGTGATCACGGTGCTGGTGGCGGCGCCCTGCCGCCCGTAGCGCGGCAGCCCCGCGATCGCGATGAGCGTCGGGGCACAGACGCTGGTCCCGAGGCCGGCAACCGCGAT
>JAVHVL010000188.1:0-11855 GCA_032160565.1 Pseudonocardiales bacterium
CTTTTCCATGCGAGCGAAATACAACCTGTTCCCGTTATCTCGCCGAGATGGTTCCGTTATAGAACCGTGATGTAGAGTCTCAGTATGACGGAGCAGTTGTCGGCCCCGACAGGCGCCCTATCCCCATCCGGTCCGACACCTGCTGCCCGTGGCGTGCTCCGCGGTCGCTTCCTGAGCGACGGGCTGCTACCCCTCGCGCTGGTCGTCGTCATCTCGGCTGCGCCGTTCGTCGGCTACAACCCGCACCACACCGCCGGCCGGTCGATCCTCTTCGGCCTGGCCGCACTGACTGCCGTGGCCGCCGCGACCCGACGGACCCACAGCGCCCGGCTGGGCCTCGCCCTGACGATCACGACTGCGGCCTTCAGCCTGCCCCCGCAGATCAGCTGGTGGCCGCTACCCGGAGTATGCGGACTGCTCGCCTACGTCGCCTGCTCACTGATCATCAAGGACGTCGGCGAACACCCCTGGCGGCTCGGTTCGCTGACCCGCTCGGACCTCGCATGCATCGTCGGCCTGGCGGTCGTGTCCGGATCGGTGCTGTGGACCTTTCACCGACTCATGCCGACGCACTTCTCCGTCGCCCTGCATCTGCTGTCCGGCACGCCGACCTGGCTGCTGGCCGTCATCGGGGCAGGGTTCGCGACCGCCAACGCCGCTGTAGAAGAGCTGCTGTTTCGCGGCGCGATCCTGCACCAACTCCGCTACACCTTCGGGGTCTGGCCCGCCGTCGCCACCCAGGCCGCCGCGTTCGGACTGTTCCACCTGCACGGCTATCCCTACGGCCCCATCGGTGTCGCACTCGCCACCGCCTATGGCCTGCTGCTCGGCGCGATACGGCTGCGCTCCAACGGATTGCTCGCACCGTGGCTCGCGCACGTGGCCGCTGACAGCTTGATCTTCGTCTTCATCCTGCAAGCAGCAAGCCACCCGCGCTGACCCGCTCCGCGCTCGGCGGGGGGTCCAACGGTCTGCCGAAGCAAACGCACCACGAGCCCGGCCCCCCACTCGCGAACTGTGGGGGGCCGGACTCGTGTGGGTACCGCGCTCGCGCCTATCTGGCGACGGGCGGTTGCGTGGCCGGGAAGACCGCTCAGTGCGGGACTTTTGGCCGTGGTGCGACGCGTCACCGGCTCCGTAACGTTCATGGCACGGGGGAAACGGGGCCCCGCTCCTCGCAGGACTCCAGGAGCGGGGCCTCCCCCTGATCTCAGCCGTATGGATCTCTGACGTAAGCGGGGAGATCGGACGGCACGGCATGACCGACCGCTACGCGGCCCTCTTCACCGAACGCCTTGCGGCCGCCGGCCTGCCCGGCCTCGTCCACGAAGCCATCGTGTCAGGCGTCGACGACCACCGAGTTCTGCGCGTCTCGGTCTGCCTCACCGAGGAGTGGGACTGGGGCGCCAGCTACGATGTCCTCAAGCAGGCGAGTGACTTCCAGACCGGATCGGGGCTACCGGTGGTCTGCGAGTTCAAGCCCCTCGATGCGGTAGCCCGGACGGCATGACGGCCGTGCTCAGAGTTCGATGCGCGCGCCCATGACGACGGTGCGGTCGTCCGGAAGGCAGAAGTAGGAAGCCGGGCTGGCGGCGTTGTGTGCCAGGCCGATGAACAGCCGTTTGCGCCATGTCGCCATCCCGGGCTGATTGCCGCGTTCGATGGCCAGGCGAGAGAGGAAGTACGACGCCTGCTCGGCATCGAGGTTCAATTCGGTGCTCGCCCCGGTCGACTGTTCGATCATGGCTGGGATGTCCTGCTCGTCCTGGAAGCCGAAGCGGAACTCCAGGTGCACGATGCCGTCGTCGGAGTAGCCGAGTTCGTCGACGATGATGCGATCCTCGATCGGCACGTGCGGAACGTTCTCCGACCGCACCGAGACGATGAGGACGTGTTCGTGCAGGACGTGGTTGAAGCGCACGTTCGCTCGTAGTGCGAGCGGCGTTGTTTGCTTCGACGGATGTGGGAACACCGCGGTGCCGGGTACCCGCGGCGGCGGATCCGCGCGTAGCTTGTCGACGAACTCCTGCAGCGGCCCTTCCTTGTCGATGCGCCGCGCGGTGACGATGACCCGGCCACGCTGCCAGGTCAGCATCACGAAGACGACGACCACGGCAATCAGGATGGGCAACCACCCGCCGTGCACGATCTTGGTCAGGTTCGCGGCGAGGAACGTCAGCTCGACACCGCCGAACACGGCGCCGAAGACGATCAGTCGCCAACGGGGCCACTTCCAGCTCGAACCGGCCAGGATCAGGAACAGCGTCGTGGTGAGCAGCAACGTCCCGGTGACGGCCAGGCCGTAGGCGGTGGCCAGCCTGCTGGACGAGCGGAAGGTCACCATGAGCAGCAGAACGCCGCCGAACAGCAACCAGTTCACAGCCGGGACGTAGATCTGGCCGCTCTCGGTGCTGGAGGTGTGCCGGACGGTCAGGTGGGGCAGGAAGCCCAGCCGCACCGCCTGGCGGGAGACGGAGAACGCTCCCGAGATGACGGCCTGCGACGCGATGACCGTCGCAAACGTGGCCAGTGCGACCATCGGCAGGCGAGCCCAGCCCGGGCACAGCAGGTAGAACGGATTGGCGATAGCGCCGGGCTTGTCGAGGATCAACGCGCCCTGGCCGAGATAATTGATGATCAACGCCGGGAACACGAGGGTGAACCACGCGACGCGGATGGGCCGGGGGCCGAAGTGGCCCATATCCGCGTACAGCGCTTCCGCGCCGGTGATGGCCAGCACCACCGCCCCCATCGCGATGAAGGCGGTGAACGGGTGGTCGGCGACGAAGCTGCCCACGTAGGTCGGGGACAGGCCGCGCAGGATGCCGGGGCGCGCGACGATGCGCGGCAGGCCGGTCGCCGCGAGCACCGCGAACCACAGCACCATCACCGGGCCGAACAGGCGCCCGATCCGATGGGTGCCCCAGCGTTGCGCCGCGAACAGCACCGCGAGGATGACCACGCCAATCGGCAGTACGACATTGCGCGCGCTCGGCGCGGCAACCTCGATGCCTTCGACGGCGGACAGCACGGAGATCGCCGGCGTGATCAGGCTGTCGCCGTAGAACAACGACGCACCCACCACGCCGAGCACCATCGCGATCGCGACCCGGCGACTGTTCGAGCGCAGCTTTTCCCGGATGAGCGCGGCCAGAGCCATGATCCCACCCTCGCCGTCGTTGTCGGCGTGCAGGATGAACACGACGTACTTGATGGTGACAACGAGCGTGACTGACCAGAAGATCAACGAGATGACGCCGTACACATCGCCGGTCGTCGGCTTGACCGCGTGGCCATCGATGGCGAACACCGTCTGCATCGCGTACAGCGGACTGGTCCCGATATCGCCGAACACCACCCCGACGGCACCGAGGGCGAGACCGAACAGCCCCGAACCGTGCACAGCGGGGTGATCCGGATTGCCGCCTCCGCCTGAGGGCGGAATCGCCGCGGCTTCGCCTGGCTTGCCCTCGGGGGAGGCCTCCGCTTCGACTGCGGTCGGCGCGGGACCTTCGTCGCCAAGGCTGCTCACGCGATCCAGTCTGCCCGACGCGACGGGCAGCGACGCCACCCGCCGGCGGGCTTCTAATCGCCGGACATCCGGTAGCCCATGCCGGGCTCCGTGAGCAGGTATCGCGGCCGGGCCGGGTCGGGCTCGAGCTTGCGTCGCAGCTGGGCCATGTACACCCGCAGGTAGTGCGTCTCGGTCCCGTATGCCGGCCCCCACACGTCATGCAGCAGCTGCCGCCCGGTGACGAGGCGACCGCGGTTGCGGGCGAGCACCTCCAGCAGTTGCCACTCCGTCGGCGTGAGCCGGACGTCCGCGCCGGACGCCAGAACGACGCGCTTGGCAACCAGGTCGACGGTGAAGTCTTCGGTGGCGACGGCCGGCTCGTCGTCGCTGGGCGCGGCGGCGCGGCGGGTGGCCGCGCGCAGCCGGGCGAGCAGCTCGTTGATGCCGAACGGCTTGGTGACGTAGTCGTCTGCGCCGGCGTCGAGCGCGTCCACCTTCTGGTTCTCCTGACCGCGGGCGGACAGCACGATGATCGGCGCGCTCGACCAACCGCGGATGCCCTGGATGACGTCGGTGCCGTCGATGTCCGGCAGGCCGAGGTCGACGATCACCACATCCGGTCGCTCCCGTGCCATCGCCGCGAGACCGGAGCGGCCGTCGGAGGCGGTGCTGACCTGGTACTCGCGGGCGGACAGGTTGATCTGCAGAGCCCGCAGGAGCAGCGCGTCGTCGTCTATGACCAGCACGCTGGTCACGGATGTGCGCTCGCCGCGCGCGGTGCCGGTGCCGGGACGGGAAGTTCGATCCGCATGGTCAGTCCGCCGCCCGGCGTGGATTCCGCGCCGATCCGCCCGCCGACGGACTCGACGAAGCCCTTCGCCACGGCGAGCCCCAGCCCCACGCCGCCACCGGTGCGCCGGTCGCCGAGCTGCTGGAACGGCTCGAAGACGCGCAGCCGCTGGTCGGGCGCGATCCCCGGGCCGTGGTCGATCACCAGCACCTCGACCTGGTCCCCGTCCGCGGACGCCGTCGCGGCAAGGGTCGGCGGCCGGTCCGGCGGCGAGTAGCGCAGCGCGTTGGCGACCAGGTTCGCGAGCGCCCGCTCCAGCAGCCCCGGATCCGTCGCGACGAGCGGCAGCGTGTCCGGGATGGAGAAGCGCAGCCGGTCGCCGCCGTCGAGGCCACGCGCGACGAGCGGAGCCACCTCGTCGATCGCGATCGAGCGGACGAACGGCTGCAGCGCGCCGGTGTGGATGCGGCTCATGTCGAGCAGGTTGCCGATCAGCGAGTCGAGGCGATCCGCACCCTCCTCGATGGTGGCCAGCAGCGAGGCGCGATCCTCCTCGGTCCACTGCACGTCGGTCTGGCGCAGGCTGCCGACGGCCGCCTTGACCGAGGCGAGCGGGCTGCGCAGGTCGTGGCTGACCGCGGCCAGCAGCGCGGTTCGCATGCGGTTGCCCGCGGCGAGCGCTTCGGCCTGGCCGGCCTGGATGCGTAGCCGCTGCCGCTCGAACGCCGCGGCGGCCTGTGCGGCGAAGCCGTCGAGGACCCGGACGTTGACGGAAGAGAGCTCGCCGTAGACGAGCAGCCGCAGGTCGGCGCCGGCCGGGATGAGGTGCGGCTGTGTGTCGCCGGTGCTGCCGGCGACCCGCACCCACCGGCTGCCGCTGCGCTCCTGCAACTCGGCGCTCACGCCGAAGGTGTCGGTGAGGTGATCGAGCACTGCCTGCGGGGTGTCGTCGCCGCCGAGGACGGTGCGCGCCAGGGCCAGCAGGGTTGCCGCCTCCGCGCTGCGCTGCGTAGCGATCGCGTCGCGGCGCGCGGCGAGGTGCACGACGCTGCTCACCGTGACCGCGCTCGCGACGAACAGGAGCAGCGCGAACATGTTCGTCGGCGCCTCGATCGTCCAGGTGTGCACCGGCGGGGTGAAGAACCAGTTGAGGAGCAGGCCGGCAGTCACGGCAGCAAGCACGGCCGGCCAGAAGCCACCGACCAGGGTCACGACGATGACGACGAGCAGGTAGAGCAGCACGTTGTCGACGAGGACGAGGTGCGAGCGGGCCGCCGTCAGGCAGAGCGTCAGGGCGGGCAGCATGATCGCGGCCATCGCCAGGCCGGCGACCAGCCGAGCCCGGCTCAGGCCAGCCGGCCGTACGGCCGCCGGTCGAGCGCCGTTGAGCGGACCGACCACCGGCGCGCGGTCCGCGGCGGCGGCGCCGGTTGGCTCGGTGGCCTCGGTCGTCACAGGATCCAGTGTGACCGCACCGTCCAGTTCCAGCACGGCGTACCTGGACCGGGCGCTGTCCAGCCGCCGCGTGAGGCAGCCGGCGCCGGCCGCGGCCCCGGCCACGATTGCCAGCACGACGGCCGGCAGCGCGGTGCCGTGCAGGTGCAGGTCGCCGTAGGGCTGGCGGGAGAACCCGGCCACGGTGAACCAGCCGATCGCCGCGAGTGGTGCCGCGGCGATCGGCTGGGCAATCGCGGCGGTGCCGGCGACCAGCAAGCAGGACAGGGCCAGAACGCCCGCTGGGCCGACCCGTCCGTTCTCGGCGACCGCCACGACGCCGATGAGCAACATGCCGAAGAAACCGATCGGCAGCACGACGGCCGCCTCGATCGGTGCCGCTCGGGGCGGCCCCGTTTCGATCGGTCGATTCGGCGGCGCTGGCGAGTTCATCGATCCCAGTTCATCGCTCGATGAGTGCCGGAGCTGACGCCTTGACGATTTCTTTACGCCTGCCGCCCGGATCTTGATGCCGCGTTTACGGCCGACAGGTCCGCGCGAACCTAGGGTCATCGTCGTGCCGAGAAGCCGCAACGCTGCGACTGCGTGCCCGACCAGCCGATGACGGCGCCCGATGCCGTGAAGCGGCTGCTGGTCGGGCGGGCGCTTCGCAGCCAGCAGCTGAGCGAGACACTGCTGCCGAAATGGCTCGCCCTGCCGGTGTTCGCGTCGGACCCGCTTTCATCGGTCGCCTACGCCACCGAGGAGATCGTCTTCGTCCTCGCCTCCGGTGGCGCGGCCTACCTGGCGTTCTCGAAGTGGATCGCTGCCGTCATCGCGGTCCTGCTGGTCATCGTGGTCCTCTCGTACCGGCAGACCTGCTACGCCTATCCCAGCGGCGGCGGCGCGTTCGCGGTCAGCCTGGACAACTTCGGCGAGAACGCTGCGCTCACCGCGGCGGCCGCCCTGCTCGTCGACTACGTCATGACCGTCGCGGTGTCGGTCGTCGCCGGCGTCGTGGCCATCACGAGTGCCGCGCCGAGCCTGGCGAAGCACGCGGTCGCCCTGTCGGTCGGGTTCGTGGTGCTGCTGGTGCTGGCCAACCTGCGCGGGCTGAGGGAGTCGGGCCGGCTGTTCGCGGTCCCCACCTACCTGTTCGTCTCCTTGACGTACGTGATGTTCCTCGTCGGCTTGATCAAGGGGGTGACCGGTCACCTGCCGGACGCGGCCACCGCGACGCAGCAGTTGCACCGCACCGCGCGCGTGGGCGGGGTGTTCACCCTCGTGCTGCTCATGCGTGCCTTCGCCTCGGGGTGCACCGCGCTCACCGGCGTCGAGGCGATCAGCAACGGCGTGCCGGCCTTCCGCAGACCCAAGGCGCGAAACGCCGCGAACACGCTGGCGATCATGGGCGCGCTGTCCGTGACCATGTTCATCGGCATCACCGTTCTTGCCCTGCACCTGAAGGCGCGGGCTGGCGGCGGAACCTCGGTGATCTCCCAGATCGCGGCCAGCGTGTTCGGCAACCACGCCGTGCTGTTCTACCTGTATCAAGCCGCGACGGCAGGCATCCTGATCCTTGCGGCGAACACCGCGTTCAACGGCTTCCCCGTACTCTCCTCGATCCTCGCGCAGCACAGCTACCTGCCCCGCCAGATGCACAACCGCGGCGACAAGCTCGTGTACAGCAACGGGATCGTGCTGCTCGGCCTGTTCGCGGTCGTGCTGATCATCGGCTTCAACGCCAGCGTGGACAAGCTGATCCACCTCTACATCATCGGCGTGTTCACCAGCTTCACGCTCAGCCAGGCGGGCATGGTGCGGCACTGGAACCGGACCATTCCGAGGAGCCCACCCGCTCGACATCGGCGGATGCGGCTGTCCCGCCTCATCAATCTGGTCGGCGCGATCTCCACCGCGGTCGTGCTGCTGATCGTGATCTACACGAAGGTGGCGCAGGGCGCCTGGATCGCCATCGTGGCGATGGTCGTGATCTTCGCGATGATGAAGTCGATCAGCCGGCACTACAAGTCGGTCACCGAGGAGCTCGAGCTCGCCGAGACCGAGCGGCCGATCCTGCCGCCTCGCAACCACGCGCTCGTACTGGTGTCCCGACTGCACCTACCGGCCATGCGTGCGATCTCCTATGCGAAAGCGACCAGACCCAGCTCGCTGGAGGGCGTCACCATCCAGATCGACGAGGCGGAGACGGCGCGGCTGCTCGAGCAGTGGGACCGCCACGGCCTCGACATCCCGCTCGTCATTCTGGAATCGCCGTACCGCGAGATCACCCGTCCGCTCATCGACTACATCCGCGGCCTGCACCGCGAGAGCCCGCGCGACATCGTCACGGTCTTCGTACCTGAGTACGTCGTGGGGCGCTGGTGGGAGCAGCTCCTGCACAACCAGAGCGCGTTGCGGCTCAAGGCGAGGCTGCTCTTCGAACCCGGCGTCATGGTCACCAGCGTCCCGTGGCAACTGCGGTCGAGCCACCGGCTTCAGGAGCCGCAAACCCACGATGTCGCGGCTACCCCGGCTGTTGCCCGATCCGGGCCGGAAAGCGTCTTGCCTCCTGTGTCAGCAGCCAGCGTTGATAGGCGGTGAGCGCAGCGATCTGGATCAGCGGAAGGCGGAGCATGAGGGTCCCGCCGGCCCCCGCGAAGGGCGCGACCAGCCAGAGCGCGACGGCGACGAACACCAAAGCCTGGCGCTTCGCGGCGAGGTCGGTGCGTTTGCGGTGCAGCACTACGGCCCCAATCAGGAAGAAGCCGAGTTCGGCCGCCCAGACGAGGCGCGCGTCGTCGTTCGAGCCGAGCCACGACGTCGGCAGCACGCCCATGACGAGCGCAAGCAGGATCGCCACGCGTAGGCCGATCCGTCGCACCGCACGCTCGCTCGGGTCGTTCTGGTAGCAGTCGAGGACGGTCGGCGGGTGCTGCGCGAGCATGGCCTGCTTGTCTGCGTAGATCGACAGTCCTGGGTAGCGGGTGGCAACGAGCGCGGCGAGGCCTGCCGGGACGGCGTCGGACATCCATATCGCGTCGATGCGGGCGAATTCGGCCCGGATGCCGCGGGTGCCGGCGATCACGTGCCCCCAGCACGAGACGACAGCGAGGACATGACGGGCATTGGGGTATTCCGAGGCGGCGGCGTCAGACGCATAGGCGTAGTAGCCGCAGGTGCAGCCCGTCTCGGGAGTCGCGTGCGGCGCGAACCTGCACCGCGCGGTGTTCGTGCCCGCCGACCAGGCGACGTCGCTGAACAGCGGGTACAGCGATCCGTTCGGGCCGATGCGAAATGTGCGCACCGCGCGGATCTCGCCGACCTGCGGTTCGAATCCGGTGTATGCCTCCATGGCTGCCGCGCTCCGGCTATTTCGCGGGGGCCGGTTCTCGCACGGGTTCGGCGGGCTGCTCAGGCTGCTGCGGATGCGATGGTGCTGACGGATCGGGGAGCGGGAGCACCTCGATGCGACGGCGCTCACGACCGATGTTGCCCATTCACCCATGGTAGGTACTTTCGGCGCTCGCGTCGCGGGTCCGATCGTGAGGACCTCGTGAATGTGCCGTGACGACGGCGTGACTATGGCCGTTCGGGGGACACGCGCTGGCTCGCGGCGGCATTTACTTCGGTGGTCCGGCGGAGGATCCGGCGGGCCGGTGCGGGTGCCGTTCACCCATCGGGTTGGAGTCGCAGTGCATGACGTGCTGTTCGTCCTGCTGACTATCGGCGTCTTCGTCTTCCTGGCGTTGGTCGCCAAGGGGGCAGAGAAGCTGTGAGTACCGAGCCACGCTTGCGGAGCGAGTCAAGGAAACCGATGAGAACCGAGCGACGCTTGCGGAGCGAGCCATGAGCACAGCGAATTTGGTCGGTCTGATCCTGTCGATTCTCGTGACCGTGTTCCTGGTGGTTGCGCTGGTGTTCCCGGAGAAGTTCTGATGACCGATACCTGGGCCGGGATCATCTTCCTGGCGACGTTGATCGCTGCGCTCGCGCTGGTGCACAAGCCGCTGGGCGACTACATGGCGCGAGTGCTGACCGGCAAGAAGCACCTACGGGTCGAGCGGGGCATCTACCAGGCAGGCGGCATCGACGCCGAGGCCGACCAGACGTGGGGCAGCTACCTGCGCTCGGTGCTCTGGTTCAGCGGTGTGTCCGTCGTCTTCCTCTATGTCTTCCTGAGGGTGCAGCAGCACTTCTGGCCGCCGTACGCGGTTCCGCAAATGAGCCACAGCCAGGCGTTCAATACCGCGGCCAGCTTCGTCACCAACACGAACTGGCAGTCCTACTCCGGCGAGAACGCGCTGGGCTATGTCGTGCAGATGGCCGGCCTGGCCGTGCAGAACTTCGCCTCCGCCGCGGTCGGTATCGCCGTGGCGATCGCTCTGGTGCGTGGGTTCACGCGCAACCGCACCGACCGGCTCGGTAACTTCTGGGTCGACCTGACGCGGATCAGCTTCCGTATCCTGTTGCCGATCTCGATCGTCTTCGCGGTCGTCTTCGTCGGCGCGGGGATGATCGAGAACTTCCAGCACTACGCGACGATCCACACCATCACCGGCGGTACCCAGACGCTGCCGGGCGGCCCGGTTGCCAGCCAGGAAGCGATCAAGGAGCTCGGCACCAACGGTGGCGGCTTCTTCAATGCCAACTCCGCGCATCCGTGGGAGAACCCCACCGTATGGACGAACTGGCTCGAGATCTTCCTCCTGCTGTGCATCTCGTTCTCGCTGCCGCGCACGTTCGGCGTGATGGTCGGCGACAAGCGGCAGGGCCGCGCGATCGTGGCGGTGATGGCCGCGCTGGCGATCCTGTCCGTGGTCCTGATGATCACCTTCCAGACGTTGCACCACGGCACGGTGCCGACCGCGGTAGGAGCTTCGACCGAAGGCACCGAGCAACGCTTCGGCGTGCCCGACTCGGCGATCTTCGCCACCGGCACCACGCTCACGTCGACCGGTGCGGTGAACAGCTTCCACGACTCGTACACGAGCCTGGGCGGCGCGATGACACTGTTCAACATGATGCTGGGCGAGGTCGCGCCCGGCGGGACCGGATCGGGCCTCTACGGCATCTTGATCCTGGCCGTGCTCACTGTCTTCGTCGCCGGGCTGATGGTCGGGCGGACACCGGAGTACTTGGGTAAGAAGCTCGGCGGCAGGGAGGTGAAGTTCGCATCCCTCTACCTGCTGACCACGCCGGCACTCGTCCTGGTGGGCACTGCGGTGGCGATGGCCTTACCCGGCGAACGGGCCGCGATGCTCAATACCGGCCCGCACGGGTTGTCCGAAGTGCTGTACGCGTTCACCTCGGCCGCGAACAACAACGGCAGCGCCTTCGCCGGAATCTCGGTGAACACCGTCTTCTACAACACCGTGCTCGGCATCGTGATGCTGCTCGGCCGCTTCCTGCCGATGGTCTTCGTCCTCGGTCTGGCCGGGTCGCTGGCCCGGCAGAAACCGGTGCCCGCATCCGAGGGCACGTTGCCGACGCACCGGTTGCTGTTCGTCGGCATGCTCACCGGTGTCACGTTGATCGTGGTCGCCCTCACCTACTTCCCGGCGCTCGCGCTGGGACCCCTCGCGGAGGGTCTGCACTGATGACTGTCACACCCACCATCAACACCCCTTCGGGCGGTGGCCTCGCCCCGCACGAACCTGCACCCGTTGCTCCGCGTCGCGTGCAAGCGGGTCTGCTGGACCCCAGGATGCTGTGGACGTCGACGCCCGACGCGTTGCGCAAGCTGAACCCGGTGACGCTCTACAAGAACCCGGTGATGTTCATCGTCGAGATCGGGGCGGTCTTCACCACCGTGATCGCGATCGCCAACCCCTCGGTATTCGCCTGGCTGATCGTGGCCTTCCTGTGGCTCACCGTGCTCTTCGCCAACCTGGCTGAAGCCGTGGCCGAGGGGCGCGGCAAGGCACAGGCCGACGCCCTGCGGCGGGCGAAGACCGACACCGTCGCTCGACGGTTGACGAACCCGGACGACCTCACCGGTGCCGAGGAGCCGGTGCCCGCGCCGCAACTGCGGCAGGGGGATCGGGTCGTGTGCGAGGCCGGGGACATCATTCCCGGCGACGGGGACGTCATCGACGGCATCGCCAGCGTCGACGA
>JAVHVL010000215.1:0-4798 GCA_032160565.1 Pseudonocardiales bacterium
GCGGCGGATTTCGGCCGATTGCCCGGCCTCCGATACGGTCGACCCGCGCGAATCGTGCGCAACCGCCCGACCGCAGGAGGTACGTCCAGATGGCCGACCCGTCGTTCGACGTCGTCAGCAAGATCGACCGTCAGGAGGTCGACAACGCGCTCAACCAGGCCGCGAAGGAGGTCAGCCAGCGCTTCGACTTCCGCGGGACCAACGCGTCGATCGAGTGGTCCGGCGAGCTGGGCGTCACCGTGAAGGCGGACACCGAGGAGCGCGCGAAGGCGGCGCTGGAGGTGTTCAAGGAGAAGCTGGTCAAGCGGTCGATCTCGCTGAAGTCGCTGGACGCCGGCGAGCCGAAGGCCTCCGGCAAGCAGTACGTCATCGCGTCGACGCTGAAGCAGGGCATCGGCCAGGACGACGCGAAGAAGATCGCCAAGAAGATCCGCGACGAGGGGCCGAAGGGCGTCCAGGCCGCGATCCAGGGCGATCAGCTGCGCGTCTCGGGCAAGAAGCGCGACGACCTGCAAGCCGTCATCGCGCTGCTCAAGGGCGCCGATCTCGGCGTGGCCCTGCAGTTCGACAACTACCGATGAAGGGCATCATCCTCGCCGGCGGCGCAGGCACCCGGCTGCACCCGATCACGCGGGCGGTCAGCAAGCAGCTGATGCCCGTGTACGACAAGCCGATGATCTACTACCCGATGTCGACGCTGATGCTGGCGGGCATCCGGGACATCCTGGTGATCACCACGCCGCACGAGCAGGACCAGTTCGTCCGGCTGCTCGGCGACGGATCGCAGCTCGGCCTGAACCTCAGCTACGCCGCCCAGCCCGAGCCCAACGGCCTGGCGGAGGCGTTTCGAATCGGCGCCGATCACGTGGGCTCCGACACCGCCGCACTCGTGCTGGGCGACAACATCTTCTACGGCCACGGCCTGGGCGGGCAGTTGACGGACGCCGCCGCGCTGGAGCGGGGCTGCGTGCTCTTCGGCTACCAGGTCCGCGACCCGGAGCGCTACGGCGTCGCGGAGGCCAAGGCCGACGGCACGCTGGTGTCCATCGAGGAGAAGCCCGCCGCGCCGAAGTCCAACCTTGCCGTCACCGGGCTGTACTTCTACGACAACGACGTGGTGGAGATCGCGCGCGAGCTGACGCCGTCGCCGCGAGGCGAGCTGGAGATCACCGATCTGAACAACGTCTACGTCGGGCGCGGCACGGCGAGGCTGATCGACCTGGGGCGCGGCACGGCGTGGCTGGACACCGGCACGCACGACTCGCTGCTGGAGGCCGGGCTGTTCGTGCAGGTGCTGGAGCACCGGCAGTCGGTGCGCATCGCCTGCGTGGAGGAGATCGCGCTGCACCAGGGCTTCATCGACGCCGCTCAGGCGCTGCGGCTGGGCGAGGAGCTGGCGAAGTCGGGCTACGGCGAGTACGTCATCGAGGTGGCGCGCGCCGCCGGCGCCTGAGGGGCAGGCGCCCTGCTTGCGGTTCGGTGCGACCGGATTCCCGGCCGTAGCGCGGTCACGGCGAACCGTAAGCGGGGCGACTGAGCGCCGCTCGGATTCGGGCGACGGTCTCCGCGGGGCTGTGCACGACGTCGGCCCAGTTCACTCGCACCACTCGATAGCCGGCTCCCTCGATGCGTTCCTGGCGCCGCTTCTCCTCCCACAGGGCAGCGGATCGCTCGTACTTGAGCCGCCCGTCTGCCTCCAGGACGACGCGGCGCTCGCGCCACAGCAGGTCCACGCGATAACGACGCCCGTCCGCCACCACTACCCATGCCTGCACCTCCGGAGCGGGCAGGCCGCCGTCGGCCAGGCACAACCGGGACAGCGACTCCAGCGGCGACTCCGCGAGCGGCTGCGCCAGGGCCGCCACCCGCCGGGCCGCGGCGGCGCCAGGCCAGCCGGCGACGCCGTTCGCAGCAACGAGCAATGCCTCTTGAGTCACCAGCCGTTCGTGAAGCGCGGCGTCGGCAGCGACCAGCCCGTCGGCCACGCCACTGGACCGTGCGACATCGACGACCGTCCGTGCCACCGTCGTCACCGCGATGCCGAACCAGTCCTCGACCTCGGTCGCGCCGAGGGCCGCAACGTGAACGCGGACGTGGTCGCGCGCACAGGTCCGCTCGGCCCGCTGGGCCGTCAAGGTTGGGCGGGGCACGCCGTCGAGCAGTGGCAGTCCGTGGATTGTGGCCGCGCTGAGGTGGCTGACCACCGATCCTGGCCGGACCAAGGCAGCCGCGGCGGCGCGCACCTCCGGGTCGGCGCCCCCGGGAGAGAGCCGATCCGGCGGGCCGCCCGGCCGCGGCGGCAGCACGCCGACGACTCCGTGACGGGGGACGGCCCACTCGCGACGGCGCACGAACCTCCGCACGTCCGCATCCGCGAGCCCACAGCGGCGCGCTTGTGATCGGGTGAGCACGAACCCCTGTCGGCAGGCGAGTGTGCCGGCCAGTCCGCGGGGCGATCGGTCGGCGCTCCGGAGGAGCGCGGCGTGCCTGGCTTCCCAGGCGGCCTGGCGACTGCGCGCAGGGCCGACCGGATGACGTTCCGGACCGGACGGCACGACGACGTGGTCGAGGTACCAGTCCGGATCAGGTGCCCAAGCCGCCATGGGGCGACATGCTGCCGCTCGGGTCCGACCGCCTCGCCTGGTTGTCCACACGCACGCTTACGGTCCGGTATGACCACATCCGAGCCCGTCATCTGGTCAGACGGGACCGCAAGCACCAGGCAACGCGAAGGGCTCAGCGCCAGAAGCGTGGGTCGGACTTGGCCATCTCCTGCAGGCGGGCGATCCGCTGCGCCATCGGCGGGTGGGTGGAGAACAGGTTGCTCATCGCGCCGCCCCGGCCGAACGGGTTCGCGATCATCAGGTGGCTGGTGGTGACGAGCGCGGGCTGCTGGGCGAGCGGCCGCGCGGCGACCCCCGCCTCCAGCTTCCGCAGCGCGCTGGCCAGGGCGAGCGGGTCGTTGGCCAGCTCCGCGCCGGACTCGTCCGCCTGGTACTCCCGCGAGCGGCTGATCGCCAGCTGGATGAGCCCAGCGGCCAGCGGCCCGAGGATCAGCATGAGCAGCCCCGTCAGCGGGTTGCTGTCGCGGTCACGCCCACCGCCGCCGAAGAACATCGCGAAGTTGGCGAGGTACGTGATCGCCGCGGCGACGGTGCCGGCCACCGACGAGATCAGGATGTCGCGGTTGTAGACGTGGCTGAGCTCGTGCGCCAGGACGGCGCGCAGCTCGCGCTCGTCGAGGATGGCCAGGATCCCCTCGGTGGCGCAGACGGCGGCGTGCCGCGGGCTGCGGCCGGTGGCGAACGCGTTCGGCTGCGAAGTCGGGGAGACGTACAGCCGCGGCATCGGCTGGCGGGCGTTGGTGGCCAGCTCGCGCACGATCCGGTACATCACCGGCTGCTCGGCCTCGCTGACCGGCCGGGCGTGCATGGATCGCAGCGCGATCTTGTCGGAGTTGAAGTAGCTGAAGCCGTTGATGGCGACGGCGAGCAGCAGCCCGATCAGCAGGCCACGGCTGCCGAAGAAGGCGCCGCCGAGCCCGATCAGCAGGGCGGCCAGCGCCCCGAAGAGGACGGCGGTCTTCAGACCGTTTACTGCACTGCGCACGTCTGTCCAACGATCGGTCGGGCCGGGTTCGTTCCCGGCAGTGTGACGACGACGGCACCCCACACCCGCTGCCGCTCTGCTTGACTTGGTACCCATGTCGGCGATTGATCACCTCATCCACGCCAACGACAACTACGTCGCGACGTTTCCCGGCCCCCGACCGCTGCGCCCCAAGCTGCGGATGACCGTGATCGCGTGCATGGACTCGCGGCTGGACCTGTTCGGCGCGCTCGGGCTGGACATCGGCGACGCCCACCTGATCCGCAACGCCGGCGGGATCGTCACCGACGACGTACTCCGGTCGCTGGCACTGAGTCAGCGCTCGCTGGGAACCCGCGAGGTGGTGCTCATCCACCACACCGAGTGCGGGATGCTCGGCTTCGACGACGACGCCTTCCGCGCCGAGCTGACCGCCGAGTCCGGCGAGGAACCGCCGTGGCGGGTGCCCGGCTTCACCGACGTCTACGCCGACATGCGTGAGTCGATCGCGCGGGTGCGGTCCTGCAAGTGGATCCCGTACCGCGAGGACGTGCGCGGGTTCGTCTTCGACGTGGCGACGGCGCGGATCGACGAGGTCAGCTGACGGTCGGACCGGTCGGCACCGTCTGGCCGTCCGGCACCGTCTGGCCGTCCGGCACCGTCTGGCCGGCCGGCACCGTCTGGCCGGCCGGCGTGGCGCCCGGAGTCGTGGGCAGGCCTGCCGCAACCCAGGCGCCGAAGCCGCCCACCAGGTCGGTGGCCGGTATGCCGAGCGAGTTCAGGGCGTCCGCCGCGAGCGAGGACGTGTACCCCTCCGCGCAGACGACGATCCAGCGCTGCCCCGCCACCGCCTCGGGCACCCGGGCATCCGACGTCGGATGCAACCGCCATTCCAGGTGATTGCGCTCCACGATCAGCGCGCCGGGGATGTCGCCTGCGGCGAGCCGCTGCGCCACGGTCCGGATGTCCACCAAGCGGGCCCCGGCACGCACCGCAGCAACGGCCTGCCCCGGGCTCAGGCGAGACAGCCGGGAGCGCGCGTCCTCGAGCAGCTCGGCGACGCTGGCGAACCGTGCGGCGCTCACGACGCCACCCGGATGTCGAGCGGCGCCTCAGGGTCGTCGGTGGCGACGGTCGCCAGCGGCACCAGCTCGCCGCCCCCGAGCTCGCCGCCCGCCAGCTCGCCGCCCGCCAGCTCGTAATACGTCAT
>JAVHVL010000249.1:0-10529 GCA_032160565.1 Pseudonocardiales bacterium
AACGCGGCGTCACCCTCCCGAGCTGGGAACGCTCGCCGTGACGATCGCCGCTGACTCGGCGGCCAGATGAAGCCCCCTGTTGACGACGCCGGCCGAGCCGGTGGCGAAGACGACCTCCCGAGCGCGCACCGGCACGTCCTGTGCCGCGCCGGCGAGATTGGCCACGACGCGGAACCGGCCGCGGTGCACGGCCAGCCAGCGGGCGTCCTCGTCGTAGTCCACCTCGACCCGTAGCAGATCGGGGTCGGCCAGGTCCGGCTCAGCGGCCCGCAGTGCGATCAGGGAGCGGTACAGCTCGAGGATCTCCGCGTGCGGCGGTTGCGAGAGTTCCGCCCAGTTCAGGACCGCGGAGTGGTAGGCCCGCGGATCCTGCGGGTCGATCATCTGCTCGACATTCCAGCCGTGGCCGGCGAACTCGGCGATGCGCCCCTTGCCGGTGGCCTCGGCCAGCTCGGGCTCCGGGTGCGAGGTGAAGAACGGCCAGCGGGTGGAGGCGGCCCACTCCTCGCCCATCCAGAGCATCGGGGTGAACGGCAACGTCAGCAGTAGCACCGCACCGACGGCGAGCAGCCCGCGCGACGTCAGCTCCGGCAGCCGGTCGCCGACGGCACGGTTGCCGACCTGGTCGTGGTTCTGCAGGCACCCGACGAACCGGTAGCCCGGGGTGCGCGCCCGGTCCACCGGCTTGCCGTGCACGCGCCCGCGGAACGTCGAGTACGTGCCGTCGTGCAGGAAGGCCGACGTCAGCACTTTGGCCAGCACGTTGAGCGCTCCGAAATCGCAGTAGTAGCCCTGCCGCTCGCCGGTGAGCAGCGCATGCAGCGCGTGGTGCACGTCGTCGTCCCACTGCGCCGCCAGGCCGTAACCCTCGGGGCGCGGGGTGATCATCACCGGGTCGTTGAGATCGGACTCGGCGATCAGGTTCAGCGGCCGCCCCACCGACTCCGCCAGCGCGTCCACCTCCGCGGACAGCTCGGCGAGCACGTGCGTGGGTGAGGTGTCGTGCAGCGCGTGGACCGCGTCCAGCCGCAGCCCGTCGACGTGGAACTCACGCAGCCACATGAGCGCGTTGTCGATCACGAAGCGCCGCACCGCGGGCTCCTCGAGATTGACCAGGTCGCCCCACGTGTTGCGCCCGGACTTCAGGTACGGCCCGAACCTCGGCAGGTAGTTCCCGGACGGCCCGAGGTGGTTGTAGACGACGTCGAGCACTACCGCGAGGCCACGCTGGTGGCAGGCGTCCACGAAGCGCTAGAGCCCGTCCGGCCCGCCGTACGGCTCGTGCACGGCGTACCAGCCGACCCCGTCGTAACCCCAGTTCCACACCCCGTTGACCGCGTTGACGGGCAGCAGCTCCACGTGCGTGATGCCCAGCCGGACAAGGTGATCCAGCCGCTCGACGGCCGAGTCGAACGTGGCGCCCGGAGTGAACGTGCCGACGTGCAATTCGTAGATCACCGCACCGGGCAGGTCGCGCCCCTGCCAGCCTGCGTCGCGCCACGAGTACGCCCCCTGGTCGTAGACCCGGCTCTGGCCGTGCACGCCGAACGGCTGCCAGCGTGACGCGGGGTCCGGGGTCTCCTCGTCGCTGCCGTCCAGCACGAACGCGTAGTCCGTGCCGGGTGCGAGCTCAGGTCCGCCCCACCAGCCGTCCGCAGCGGGGGAGAGCGAGCTGGTGCGGCCGTCGGCCACGACGCCGATCCGCTCGACGCTCGGCGCCCACACTCGTATCTCGGCCACGGGTCCACCCTGCCCTAAGGTCGGAATGGTGAAACAGGGGATGCGGCAGGCCCTCGCCCTGGTTCCGGGCCCGGTGAACCTGGCCGGGTACGACACGGCGACCATGCCACGGGCACCGCGCTCGAAGAGCGGCAAGCTCGACCTGAAGGCACAGGCCGAACCGCTGACCGAGCTGCAGGAACGGCTCTACGCGGAGGCAACCGCCGGTGGCACGCGCAGCATCCTCCTCGTCCTGCAGGGGATGGACACCGCGGGCAAGGGCGGCGTGACGAACCACGTGATCGGGCTGCTGGAACCGATCGGCGTCCGGTACCACGCGTTCAAGAAGCCGACCGAGGAGGAGCTGGCGCACGATTTCCTCTGGCGGATCCGCAAGTGTCTCCCCGAGCCCGGCGTGGTCGGCGTGTTCGACCGTTCGCAGTACGAGGACGTCCTCGTGCCGCGAGTGCACGGGCTGCTGCCGGAGGATGAGCTCGCGCGGCGCTACGAGCAGATCAATGCGTTCGAAGCCGAACTCGTGGCCGGCGGCATGTCGATCATCAAGTGCTTCCTGCACATCTCCTACGACATGCAGCGCGAACGCCTCCTCGCCCGCCTCGAGGATCCGCACAAGCGATGGAAGTTCAACGAGGCGGACCTGGCGGAGCGGGCCAGGTGGACCTCGTACATCGCGGCCTACGAGGCGCTCCTGGAGAACTGCAGCACGGCCGCTGCGCCGTGGTACGTCGTCCCGAGCGACGCGAAGAAGTACCGCAACTGGGCCGTCGCCGAACTGCTTCGGGAGACGCTCGAGGAGCTGGACCCGCAGTACCCGGTGCGCGACGACCTGGACATCGAGGCTCTTCGGAAACGCCTGCAGCCGCCGAACTGACCGGTCACCGGACGAGCAGCGCCACCGGATAGTCGGCCAGCAGCTCGGCGAGCGGCAGCTCGCCGCGGAAGGACCGCCCGCTGATCACGTCGGTGGCCGCCCCGCCGAGGTCGAGCCCGGTGTCCCGCCAGCCACCCCCACGCTGCAGCCGCACCGGCAGCCGCGTGGCGACGGTGATGGCGCCACCGCGATCGAACGCCACCGCGGAATCCGCGGCCGCCCCGGTGACCTCGACCGGGACGTAGCGGTCGAACAGATCCGGCCAGTCCCGCCGCAACCGCAGCGTGCGCGACACGAGCCAGAGCTTCGCCCGCCCCGTCGCGTCGATGGGCGGCGCGTCGACGCTCGCGTCGAGGTGATCGAGCATGGTGCGGCGCGCCTCGAAGCCGACTGCGCGGCGGTTGTCGGGATCGACGAGCGAGTCCTCCCACAGCTCGGTGCCCTGATACACGTCGGGGACGCCGGGCATCGTGAGCTGCACCAGCTTCTGCGAAAGCGAGTTCGTCCAGCCGTACGGCGTGATCCGCTCGATCAGCTCGGCCAGCGGCTGGCGCACCTCGGGGTCGTCGTAGGCCGCGTCCACCGCGGCGTGCACCGCAGCCTCGAACGCTGCGTCCGGATCGATCCACGTCGTGGCGACGGCCGCCTCACGCATCGCCTTCTCCGCGTAGGCATGCATGCGCCGCCGGTCGATCAAGCCGGCGCCCGCGAACGTCTGCCACAGCAGGTAGCCGAACGTCGGGTCGGGGACCGGCGCCGACGTCATGAGCTTGCGCGCGAGCGCCGCCCACTCGTCCGCCAGCTCGGCGAGCACGGCGAGCCGGGCGCGGACGTCCTCGCCCCGCTTGGTGTCGTGCGTGGACAGCGTGGTCATGCCGCGCGGAGCGACGCGCTGCCGGCGGCGCTGTGCCTCGTGGAACGCGGCGACCGGTACGCCGAAGCGCGCGGGGTTGCCGCCGACCTCGTTGAGCGCGACGAATCGCGTGTACCGGTAGTACGCCGTGTCCTCGACGCCCTTGGCCATCACCGCGCCGGATGTCTGCTGGAACCGGGCGCTGAGCTCGTCGGCCGGGTCGGCCAGCCGCGGGGTCAGCGCGCCGATCGCGTCCGCCAGGTCCGGGCGGGCGGTCCGGGCCGTCTCGATGGCCGAAGCGAGATGCTCCGCCCCGTCTGGCAGGTAGGAGCGGTAGACCGGGAAGGCGACCAGCAGCTCAGCGAGCGCGTCGGCGGCGGACTCGACGCCGGGTACGAGCCGAGCCAGCCGCGCCACCTCCGCGCGCAGGATCGTGGTCACCGCCAGCCGCTTGCCACGCCGCACGTGTTCGGCGAAGTCGGCCTGATCGCCGGTCAGCTCGCGGTAGGCGGCGTCCAACGTCGCGGTGGCGTCCGGGTCGACGAACAGCCCGCCCACCTCCGCCAGGGCGTCGTAGCCCGTCGTGCCGTCGATCGGCCAGTCGTCCGGAAGCTCCTCGCCCGGCTCGAGGATCTTCTCCACCGTGATCCAGCCATCGCTGCCGGCGAGCGCGCGGAGCCGGGTGAGGTAGCCGCGCGGGTCGGCGAGCCCGTCCGGGTGATCGACGCGCACGCCGTCCACGCCGTCCTCCCGCAGCCAGCGCGCGATCTGCGCATGGGTCGCGTCGAACACCGCGTCGTCCTCCACGCGCAGCCCGGCCAGCGAGGTGACCGCGAAGAAGCGGCGGTAGTTCTGCTCGGTGTCCGCGCGCCGGTAGTTGACCAGCTGGTAGTGCTGCCGGTCGTGGACGTCCGTGGCCGACTCGCCCGGCCGCGGCCCGGTGCCCGGAGCGATCGGGAAGCGGTGCTCGTAGTAGCGCAGCTCGTCGTCGACGACCTCGAGCTCCGCCGGGTCGAACTCGTCGCCCAGCACGGGCAACAGGATCCGCCCGCCGCTCCACTCGACGTCGAACCACCGCGCGTGCTCCGACGCCTGACCCAGCCGCAGCACGCCCCACCAGGCCGGGTTCTCGTGCGCGTCCGCCACGCCGGTGTGGTTCGGCACGATGTCCACGACGAGGCGCAGCCCGCGCGAGCGCGCCGCGGCCAGCGCGCGTGTCCACCCGTCGACGCCGCCGCGCTGCGGGTCCACGGTGTCGAACGCGACGACGTCGTAGCCGTGGTCGGAGCCGCGCGCGGAGGGCAGCAGCGGCGAGAGGTAGAGCGCGCCGGCGCCCAGATCGGCCACGTAGTCGGCCACATCGGCCACGGCATGCAGGTCGAATGCCGGGCGCACCTGCAGGCGGTACGTGGCGGTGGGGATCGCCACGGTCAGTTCACACCCCGCAGCGCCACGAGCGCGCGCGGCCCGACGGAGACGACGGCGCCTGCCTCCACCGTCGTGCCCATGCGATCGTCCGGCTCGAGGGTGTCCAGCACGATCTCCCAGGCCGCCGCGTACTCCGCGCCAGGCAGGCGGAAGTCGATGGGCTCGTGGTGGGCGCTGAAGCACAACAGGAACGAGTCGTCGACCAGTCGCTGCCCCCGCGCGTCACGGTCGGTGATGCCCTGGCCGTTGACGTAGACGGCGATCGCGCGGCCGAACCCCGAGCCCCAGTCCTCCTCGGTCATCTCCTCACCGTCGGGCTGGAACCACTCGATGTCCGGCAAGGTGTCGTGCCCGCGGCGCCGCACCGGCCGGCCGTCGAAGAACCGGCGCCGGCGGAAGATCGGATGCTCGCGGCGCAGCTCGGACAGCCGCCGGGTGAACGCCAGCATGTCGACGTCGACGTTGCCCCAGTCCATCCAGGTCAGCTTGTTGTCCTGGCAGTAGCCGTTGTTGTTGCCTCGCTGGGTACGGCCCATCTCGTCGCCGTGGCTGAGCATCGGCACGCCCTGGGACAGGAACAGCGTGGCCAGCAGGTTGCGCCGCTGCTGGGCCCGCAGGGCAAGCACCGCCGGGTCCTTGGTCGGGCCCTCGACGCCGCAGTTCCACGAGCGATTGTGGCTCTCGCCGTCGGTGTTGTTGTCGAGGTTGGCCTCGTTGTGCTTCTCGTTGTAGCTGACGAGGTCGAGCAGCGTGAACCCGTCGTGCGCCGTGACGAAGTTGATGCTGGCCACGGGGCGCCGTCCGGACGTCTCGTACAGGTCGGCCGATCCGGTGATCCGCGCCGCGAACTCGCCGATGGTCGAGGGTTCGCCGCGCCAGAAGTCGCGGACCGTGTCGCGGTACTTGCCGTTCCACTCCGTCCACTGCGGCGGGAAGTTGCCGACCTGGTAACCGCCCGGCCCGACGTCCCACGGCTCGGCGATGAGCTTGACCTGGCTGACGACCGGGTCCTGCTGCACGATTTCGAAGAAGCTGGACAACCGGTCCACGTCGTAGAACTCGCGCGCCAGGGTCGCCGCGAGGTCGAAGCGGAACCCGTCCACGTGCATCTCGGTGACCCAGTACCGCAGCGAGTCCATGATCAGCTGCAGGGTGTGCGGCTGCCGCACGTTGAGCGTGTTCCCCGTGCCCGTGTAGTCCGTGTAGTGCTGCGGGCTGTCCTCCGCAAGGCGGTAGTACGCGGCGTTGTCGATGCCGCGGAACGACAGCGTGGGGCCGAGGTGGTTGCCCTCACCGGTGTGGTTGTAGACGACGTCGAGGATGACCTCGATGCCCGCCTCGTGCAGGGCGCGGACCATCGCCTTGAACTCCTGCACCTGGCTGCCGGGCGACTGGCTGGAGGTGTACTTGATGTCCGGCGCCAGGAACCCGATCGTGTTGTAGCCCCAGTAGTTCGACAGCCCCTTGTCGACCAGGAACTTGTCGTTGACGAAGTGGTGCACCGGCATCAGCTCGATCGCCGTGACACCCAGCTCGCGGAGGTGGTCGATGATCACCGGGTGCGCGATGCCGGCGTACGTGCCGCGCAGTGCCTTGGGGATCTCCGGGTGCCGCTGCGTCATCCCCTTGACGTGCGCCTCGTAGATGACCGAGTCCGCGTACGCGTGCCGCGGCGGCCGGTCGACGCCCCAGTCGAAGAACGGGTTGATGACCACGCTCTTGGACATGTGCGCGGCCGAATCCTCGTCGTTGCGGCTGTCCGGATCGCCGAAGTTGTAACCGAACAGGGACTCGTGCCAATCGATGCGGCCGTCGATGGCCTTCGCGTACGGGTCGAGCAGCAGTTTCGCGGGGTTGCACCGCAGCCCCTTACCCGGGTCGTAGGGGCCGTGCACGCGGTAGCCGTAGCGCTGGCCGGGCTCGATCCCGGGCAGGAAGGCGTGCCAGACGAAGCCGTCCACTTCGGGGAGGTGGACGCGCGTCTCCACCTCGTTGGCGTCGAACAGGCAGAGTTCGACGCGCTCAGCCACCTCGGAGAACAGCGCGAAATTCGTCCCGGATCCGTCATAGGTCGCACCCAGCGGATAGCCAGTGCCGGGCCACAGTTCCATGCTCCTCAGACTGCCAGAGTCCGGTTTCCGACGGGTTGGCCGCCCGGCGGACGGGCGTCAGCTGGTCTTCGTCGGGCTCGGCTGCGGCGTTTCGGTGGCCCGGCCGCGCTGCTTGCCCGGCCCGTTCAGCAGCGGCCCGCGGCCCGGGAACTGTCCCATGCCCGGACCGTGCCCGCGCCCGTTCTCGAAGGGCATCATGGTGTTGCCCTGGTCGTGGTTGTCGGTGAGGGCATGGCCGACGAGCACGCCACCGCCACCGAACAGCAGGGCGCCGACCACGGCGGCAGCCAGGACATGGCTGCGCCGGGCCGGGTTGATCCATGGCTGCCGCAAGACCGGCGCGAACGGCGCAGGGTAGGGCGGCGGATACGGCGGCGGGTACTGGGCCGCGTACGGCGCCGCGTACGGGCCGGGGCCGGCGGTCCGTTCGGCGGATGCGGCGGCCGGCTCGGACAGCGGCGCGGTCTCGTCGACGGGGCGGTCGGCGGGTGGGTCGGTCGGCGTAGTCATGCGGGTCTCCTCCGGAGCTGCTGTCTGGACGGTAAGCCCGTGCGCCGGAAATTCATCGGCCCGGCGTGATGAATTGGCGGTGAGACCGGGTCGCCACCGACACTCTGCCGGTTGTGTGGCGGTATGTCAGTCCAGCAGCTCTGCCCCGTCGAGCTCTGCCATCTCCCGGTCCGGCGGGACCGTCGCCGGTCCGGCATCGGGCTCCCGCGGAACCGGTCTTCGGCGCCAGAGGTAGGCGACCGTGCCGAGTGCGGCGCAGACGCTGGCGGCCACGCCGAGCCAGAGGCCGGCGCCGATGTGGGCGTGCAGCACGGGTCTGAGTCCGACTGATCCGGAGCCGTTGGACTGGAAGTCGCTCCGCTGCCGGTTCGCGGCGCGCACGGTGGAGAAGTCGGCGTCGAGGTACACCGCGTAGCCCCCCATGACCCCCGCCAGCGTGGCCGTACCGGCGACGGACAACCAGCCCAGCGGATGGCTGGGGTCCGACGGCCGCTGCCGCGCCGCGCGCCAGACCCCCCAGGCCGCGACGGCGAGGAGGATGCCCGAGCAGGCCACCAGCAGGATGCCGAACCGGATGCCGTGGCCGCTGAACGTGATCGGCCCCGGCCGCTGCCTGCCCCATCCGTCGACGTGGTAGACGATCGGGCGCTCGCTCAGACCCTGCGGAACGCCGATCCGGTAGATGGGCAGAAACGGCGTGAGCGTCGCGAGGGCCGCGGCGGCCACCCAGGCAGCGGGGGCGAGCAGCGCACGTACCCCCCGCCGGTTCGCACGGGGCGGGGCGGGTTGTGCCGTCGGTGCGGTGGGCGGCTCGGTGTGCGGATCGAAGAACTCGATCTCCTGCCAGGTCATGCGGGCATCATGCCCGCTGTGGCGCTTTGTGTCGGACCACTCTCGTACCGTGGAGGGATGAGGACCGAGCGAGGCTTGCGGAGCGAGCAATGAGGACCGAGCGACGCTTGCGGAGCGAGCAATGAGAGTTGCCAGTGACATCGTCCCCAGCACGGGGACGTTCCAGGTCATCGCGGACTTCGAACCGGCCGGTGACCAGCCGGCGGCGATCGCCGAGCTGGAGCGGCGGCTCAGCGCCGGCGAGAACGACGTAGTGCTGCTGGGCGCCACGGGCACGGGCAAGTCCGCCACCGCCGCGTGGCTCGTCGAGCGGCTGCAGCGCCCCACCCTCGTCATGGCCCCGAACAAGACGCTGGCCGCACAGCTGGCCAACGAGCTCCGGGAGATGCTGCCGAACAACGCCGTCGAGTACTTCGTCAGCTACTACGACTACTACCAGCCCGAGGCCTACGTCCCGCAGACGGACACCTACATCGAGAAGGACTCCTCGGTGAACTCCGAGGTCGAGCGGCTGCGGCACTCGGCGACGATGTCGCTGCTCACGCGGCGCGACGTCGTGGTGGTGGCCACCGTGTCCTGCATATACGGCCTGGGCACGCCACAGGAGTACGTCGACCGGTCGGTCCGGCTGCGCGTCGGCCAGGAGATCGAGCGTGAGCGCATTCTGCGCGGGCTCGTCGACGTGCAGTACAGCCGCAACGACCTGTCCTTCACCCGCGGCACGTTCCGCGTCCGCGGCGACACGGTGGAGATCTTCCCCATGTACGAGGAGCTCGCCATCCGCGTTGAGATGTTCGGCGACGAGATCGAGCGCCTGTACTACCTGCACCCGCTCACCGGTGAGGTGGTGCGCGAGGTGGAGGAGGTGTTCGTATTCCCCGCGACGCACTACGCCGCCGGCCCCGAGCGGATGGAGCGGGCGATCCGCGGCATCGAGAAGGAGCTCGCGGAGCGGCTGGCGGAGCTGGAGGGGCAGAACAAGCTGCTGGAGGCACAGCGGCTGCGCATGCGCACCACCTACGACGTCGAGATGATGCGGCAGGTCGGGTTCTGCTCCGGCATCGAGAACTACTCGCTGCACATCGACGGGCGGGAGCGGGGCAGTGCGCCGAACTGCCTGCTCGACTACTTCCCCGAGGACTTCCTCCTCATCATCGACGAATCGCACAACACGGTGCCGCAGACCGGCGGCATGTACGAGGGCGACATGTCCCGCAAGCGGATGCTCGTCGAGCACGGCTTCCGGCTGCCGTCGGCCATGGACAACCGCCCGTTGAAGTTCGAGGAGTTCCTCGACCGCATCGGGCAGACGGTGTACCTGTCGGCCACGCCGGGGTCGTTCGAGCTCGGCCGCACCGGCGGCGAGTTCGTCGAGCAGGTGATCCGCCCCCCCGGGCTGATCGACCCCGAAGTCGTCGTCAAGCCGACGAAGGGGCAGATCGACGACCTCATCCACGAGATCCGGGAACGCGCCGGGCGCAACGAGCGCGTCCTCGTCACCACGCTGACGAAGAAGATGTCCGAGGACCTCACCGACTACCTCCTCGAGCTGGGGATCCGGGTGCGGTACCTGCACTCGGAGGTCGACACCCTGCGCCGGGTGGAGCTGCTCCGCGAGTTGCGGCTGGGGGAGTACGACGTGCTGGTCGGGATCAACCTGCTCCGCGAGGGCCTCGACCTGCCCGAGGTGTCGCTGGTGGCGATCCTGGACGCGGACAAGGAAGGCTTCCTGCGCTCGGGCACGTCGCTGATCCAGACCATCGGCCGGGCGGCGCGGAACGTGTCCGGCGAGGTGCACATGTACGCCGACAAGGTCACCGACTCGATGCAGTTCGCGATCGACGAGACCGACCGCCGACGCGCGAAGCAGGTCGCCTACAACACCGAGAAGGGTCTCGATCCGCAGCCGCTGCGCAAGAAGATCGCGGACATCCTGGACCAGGTGTACCGGGAGGCGGCCGACTCCGAGGACGCCGTGCCGATCGGTGGCTCCGGCCGCAACGCCTCGCGCGGCAAGCGGGCGGCCGGCGAGCGGGGCAGGGCCAGCTCCGGCGTGGTCACCGGCCGCGACACCGCGAACATGCCGAGGGCCGAGCTGGCCGACCTGATCCAGCAGCTCTCCGACCAGATGCTGGGCGCCGCCCGTGACCTGCAGTTCGAGTTG
>JAVHVL010000302.1:0-2894 GCA_032160565.1 Pseudonocardiales bacterium
GCAAAGCGCGTGTGCGGGGCGGCGGCGGCGACTGTCGCGGCCGCCTCGGCGGTGTCGACATCGGTCAGCTCAGCCAGCAGCTGCACCCGCAGGCCGAGCGCCCGCAGTCGGTGTAGCTGCCGCTCGCCGGTGTCCGGCATCGACATCGGCACTCGGTGCACAGCACTGGCCGCCAGCTCGGGTCGAGCCAGACCGATTGCCCAGTAGCCGCCGTCGCTGGCCGGCCCGAGGCAGGCGTCGAAGCGCTCCAGATCTGGCTCAGCGAGTTGCTCGGGCGTGAGCTGCGGGGTGTCCATTCCCACCACGACCGTCGGTCTTTCGCCGACCTTAAGAGCGGCGGCGATGCGCCGGTCCAGTCCGCCGCTGGCCTGGACGACGTGCTCCCAGCCGGCCGGTCGCCAGTCGGTAGGGTCGCCGTCGAAGACCAGCAGCCGATGAGTCACGTCGGCCGCGGAGACGGCGGCCAGGGTGTCGTGCAGCGCGGCACCGGCCAGCGATGCGGCCTGCTGCGGGCTGAACGGGGGGCTCAGCCGAGTCTTCACCCGTCCTGGCAGGGGGCGTTTCGCGAGTACGGCCAGCCCGTGGGTCGGGCTCACGCGGCCAACAGTCGGGTTATGTCGCGGTAGGCCTGGGCGCTGCCGCGCCATGTTCCGGTCACCTTGGATCGTCCGGTCCGCGGCCGGTAGTCGACGTCGACCTGGCTGATCGTCCAGCCCGCGGCGTGCGCGCGCAGCAGCGTCTCGACCGGGTAGCCGCTGCGCCGATCGTGCAGGTCGAGCTCCAGCAGCGCGCGGCGGCGGGCGACCCGCAACGGGCCGAGATCGGTGATCGGGTAGCCGGTGCGACGCCGCAGCCGGCGGGCCAACGCGCGGTTGGCCAGGCGCATCGGCACCGGCCAGGCGGCAGCACTTGTAGGGCGTCTCCGGCCCACGACCAGATCGACGTCGCTCAGCTCGCCGGCAAGACGCAGCGCGTCGGCGGGGTCGAGGCTCGCGTCGCAGTCACACACCGCCACCAGCTCGGCGGTCGCGGCCAGCAGCCCGGCGTGACAGGCCGCGCCGTATCCCCGCTGCGCGACGGTGACGACCATGGCTCCCGCGGCGCGGGCAATCTCCGGTGAGCCGTCGAGCGACCCGTTGTCTACGACGATTGCCTCGGCGCCGGCCGGGATTCGCTCGAGCACCCAGGGCAACGCCGACGCCTCGTCAAGACACGGCAGCACGATCTGCAGCGAGGGGACAGGCATGCGCCCGACGTTAACGCCACCCACGGGCCTCCAGGCCCGGCAAACCCTTACGGGCCGATGACGAACAGCCTCACCAGAGTCTGCAGCAGCGCCGGTCGCGGCGCAGCGAACCTACGATGAGGTGTGGCCACGATCGTGATCGTCGAGGACGACCAGACACTGGCCGGCATCGTCGCCAGCTACCTGCAGCGAGGCGGTCACGACGTGCTGCAGGCCCATGACGGTCTCGCCGGGCTGGCGTTGATCACCGGCCGCGCCGCCGAGGCCGACGGCCGACCCGACACGGTCGACCTGGTGTTGCTGGACGTCATGATGCCCGAGCTGGACGGCGTCGAGATCTGCCGCCGCATCCGCGTCAGCCACCCCAACCTGCCGGTCGTGATGCTCACCGCGCTCGCCGAGGTCGACGACCGGATCGCCGGCCTGGAGGTCGGTGCTGACGACTACGTCACCAAGCCGTTCTCCCCCCGCGAGCTCGTGCTTCGAGTCGAGTCCGTGCTGCGCCGCTCGGCGCACGCTCCTCAAGTCGCGGCCGTCCTCCACGCCGCCACGATCACGCTCGACCCCGCTTCCCGACGGGCCAGCCGCGGCGGTGTCGAGCTGAACCTGACCGTACGGGAGTTCGATCTGCTCGCCTTCTTCATGGGCCACCATGGGATCGCGTTCAGCCGTGAGCGGCTGATGCGCCAGGTCTGGGGTTGGAGCTTCGGCGACCAGTCCACCGTGACCGTGCATGTGCGGCGCCTGCGGGAGAAGATCGAGGCCGACCCGACCAACCCGACCCTGATACAGACCGTCTGGGGGGTTGGTTACCGGCTGGAACTGCCTACCCGTCCCACGACGGTTGCCGCTAAGCAGACGCCGGCATGAGCCTCACCCTCGCCAACGTCTCAACGTCACTCGGGTGGGCCGCCGCGTCCGCCGCGGGCACATGGCTGATCACCTGGCCGGTGCGGCGCCGATCGGTAGGCTGGCTCGTCGCGTCAGTCGCCCTGACCGGCTCCGCGGCCTCAGCCGGAGCCCTGCTCGGCGCCGTACACAGCATGTTGCTGCCGATGGGCGACAACGTCGAGTTGCTCGTCCTTACTGTCTGCGCCGGCGCGCTCGCGCTGGCCGGGGCGGGGCTCGCCGCGCGGCGGATCAGCCGTGAGCACCGTGCCGTCGCGGCTGGTCTGGCCGAGCTCGCGGTCGGCAAGCTCTCCAGCGGCGGGATCGGTTCAGCTACCCGGAATACCCACACCTTGCAGGCGCAGTTGCTGCGCACCGCCGCCGCGCTGGCAGAATCACGCGAGCGCGAACAGGCCCTGGAACGCTCCCGCCGCGAGCTGGTTGCCTGGATGAGCCACGACCTGCGCACCCCGCTGGCCGGACTGCGGGCCATGACCGAGGCTCTGGAGGACGACCTAGCCGCCGACCCGCAGCTGTATTACAAGCAGATGGACGCGGCCGTCGAACGGCTCAACGGCATGGTCGACGACCTGTTCGAACTGTCCCGCATCACCGCAGGCGCCCTGCGGCTCACCTTGTCGAGCGTGCCCCTCGCCGACGTCGTCAGCGAGGTCGTGGCCGCCGAAACCGCCGTGGCACACCAGAAGGGCGTCCGCCTGGAGGCCAGCGCGTCCACGTGGCCGGTCGTCCTGGGCAGCGA
>JAVHVL010000317.1:0-3782 GCA_032160565.1 Pseudonocardiales bacterium
ACCTCGGCCTGCTCGGACATAGTGGTCCCTCCCGTGTAACGACGCCTCCCGGCCCCGGATCGGAGCAGCCCCATCGGGGCACGTCGACTCATACGGACTCCCCCGCTGTCCGGGTTCATGCGACACCGCCGAAGCGGGTGAGACGCTGATCACGTCCGGCGCTCGCCCCGGTCCGGCCCGACGTCCACATCCGCGTCCACATCCGCTTCCGCGTCCGCGGCCCAGGCGGCGTGCTCGGCGTGCGCCCAGCTCGCCGAAACCCGTCCGGTGCGCATGCCACGCCGCGCCTCGCGATCGTTGATCGCAAAGGCGATGTGGCCGAGTACGAGCACGCCGACGGCGAGGGCGAACCAGTCGTGCACGAACGTCGCGCCGGTGCGCCAGGACAGCCGGGCCAGGCCTGGGTAGTACATGAGCAGCCCGCTGCCCAGCAGTACGAGGATTGCCCCCGCGGTCAGGGCGGCGTTCAGCTTCTGGCCCGCGTTGAACTTGCCCACGCGAATCGACCCGTCCCGCCGCGTCCGGGACCGCAGCCATCGCCAGTCGGACCGGCTGAACCGGTTCAGCTTGGCCAGGTCGGCTCGGTAGGCGGCCGAGACGAGGCCGAGCAGCATCGGTGCCGGCAGCGCGAAGCCGGCGTATACGTGGATGAGTTCGACGACGTGCCGGTGCCCCACCTTGAGCGAGAGGGATCCGTTGTAGAGGACCGCGGCCGTGACGATGCAGACGATCATCAGTGTCGCGGTGATCCAGTGCACCGCCCGCTCGGCGCGGCTGAACCGGTACAGGTATCGGCGAGCCCGCGCGGTGGGCGGTGTCGTCATGACTAACCCTTGATCGTGCCGTCGAGGGCGTAGCCGCGATGCTCCCAATAGCCCGGGACCTCACCGTGGGTGAGCTCGATCCCGGACAGCCATTTGGTGCTCTTGTAGCCGTACATCGACGCGGCGTACATCCGCACCGGGCCACCGTGGTCGTGGCTCACCGGGCCGCCGAGCATCCGCAGCGCCACGATGACGTCGGGCCGGCGTGCCTGCGCCAGGGTCATGCTCTCGGTGTAGGTGCCGTCGAAGGAACGGAACCGGACCGCGGTCGCCGCGGCGGATGGTCCAGCCAGGTCCAGCAACGCCGACAGCGGTACGCCCGCCCAAGGCACGTCCAGCACCTGCCACCCGGTGACGCAGTGGAAGTCGCTGACCAGCGCGGTCTGCGGCATCGCCTGCAGCTCCGGCAGCGTGTACGTCGCCGGACGGGCCACCAGACCAGAGACGGTGAGCCGGTACGTGGCAGCCGTCTTCTTCGGCACGGACCCCGTCACCGAGTAGAACCGGAACGCCGCCCCCAGCGGGAACAGGGCCACCAGGCCGGTGGGATCCCGCGACTCGATCGGGGCAAGCAGCCGTGCCAGCCCGTTCTGCACCCAGCTGCCGCCCACGATCCCGGCGCCGCCCAACGCGAGCAGCCCGAGCACCGTCCGCCGGCCTACCGGCGCACCGGCAGACTCGCTGCCCTCGTCACTCATCGCGCATGCCGCCCCTCAGCTGCCATTGTCACCGCACCCGGCCACGAATGCCGACGCCGGCCACCGCCAGCCCGGCAATGATGATCACCGGGCCGGCGATCGCCCAGAACGCCGAGCCGCTCATCGCACTTCCCTTGATCACTCCGGCACCCTGCAGCGTGAACAGCAGCCCCACCAAGGCCACTACGAGACCCGCAATCACCCATCCTGGCTTGCGCATATCGACGATCTCCCTCATCTCGCGGTTCGGATCAGCTTGTCGAGTGCTGCAGGGTGACCCAGAGCCCGTAGAGCGCGAAGGCGCTCGAGCCGGTGCTCAGCGCCCAGGCGGGCGCCATCCGGTTGCCGTGTCGGGCCGCGAAACGTGGGTAGGCGGCGAAGACGATCAGCTGGCTGAGCCACAGCGCGACCAGCGACGGCTTGAGCAGGT
The DNA here is from genome assembly GCA_032160565.1 of Pseudonocardiales bacterium. Classification (GTDB taxonomy): domain Bacteria; phylum Actinomycetota; class Actinomycetes; order Mycobacteriales; family Jatrophihabitantaceae; genus RYN-117. The sequence continues at coordinate 1,953 of JAVHVL010000317.1, forward strand.
CGTCATAGATCCGTATCGGATCGATCAGGGTGAGCGGCGCGAACCCGACGAGAGCGATGCCGATCCCGGCGACGACCGGACGCAGCGGCCAGGACGTGACGGCGTGCACGAGCCGGCTGAGCGCGAGGTACTCGACCAGCATGACGCCACCCACGCTGGCCGCGACGCCGATCCCGACCACCACGGCGAAGTCGTGCCCGACGAACTGCTGCGCGATGCTCATCCCGGGGATCGGAGCGTGCGCGAACTGCGGGTCGCCGGCCAGCGGGTAGACGGCGGCCACGATGACGGCCGCGGACACCAGGTAGGCGCCGATCAGCCCGCGGCGGACCGTGCGGCGCGGGCGCACCACCTCGCCGCCGAGGAACAGGGGCAGGCTGCCGCAGATGTAGAGCAGTGCCGTCTGCCCGGTCGCGGTGGCCAGCGTCCCGGTCGGCGCGCCGGCACCGAAGCTCGACACCGGCGGGTGGAGGTGGCCGATCGCCACACCGCCCAGCCCCGCCGCGAGCGCGAGCTGGCCGGCTGCCAGCACCCCGGTGACGATCAACGTGGTCCGGCGCCCGGCGATCATCACGCCCGCCAGCGCCACCGGCACCGCGAGCTCGAGGACCCGCTGATAGCGCCGCTCCCCCGGCACCACCGCCGGCAGCGTGTCGTAGACGATCTGCGCCGTGGTGTACAGCAGGTAGAGCAGGTAGCTGGCGATCCACAGCCCGGCCTGGACCAGCGCGACCCGCCGCCCGGCGGCCGCCGCCACGAACGAGTACAGCCCGCCCGAGCCGTGGACGTGCCGCGCGTAGCGCAGCCAGATCGCCATCGGCACCGCAAACACGACCACCGCGGCGACCACCGCCGGCCCGGCCGACGCGCTCGCGTCGGCGACGATGCTCGGCGCGTACAGCGCCGCCAGCGCCAGCGGTGCCCCGAACGAGGTGACCGCTACCCGGCGAAGGCCCACCCCGAAGAAGGCCTACCCACCGATCGGCCGCCCATGTCGAGGGACGGCCGATCCGGCGTAGTGCGTCCTGGCCCGCTTCCGGTCGGCGCGGTCAGGAAGAGGTTCACGACCAGCCGCCGCCGGCGTTCGAGCCGCTGCTGGACGACGGGGCACTCGACGACGGTGCGGATGCTGCACTCAGGCTGGTGATCTGCTGGCCTGAGGGCGCGAGGACATACCAGGGTGCACCGAACCCGTTGCTGCCCTCGCCGTTGGTCTGCCCGGCGGCCTTGTCGCCGGCGAAGTAGTACAGCGGGTGGCCGGCGTAGGTGACCTGCTTGGTGCCGTCCGACCGGCTGATCGTGCCGAGATCGCTGGCGGTGGCGCCGGTGCCCGCGGTGGGCGCTGCCTTGACGGTCAACGGCGGCCATGCGGTGGCGCAGGCACCGGAGCACATCGACTTCGTCTTGGTGTCCGGGGTCCACAGGTAGAGCGCACGGCCCGAGCTGTCGGTGAGGAAGCTCGCGCCGTTGCCGGTGTGCACGTCGACGGTCGCGGCCGAGGAGCTGGCGCCGGCCGCGGACGTCCCAGAAGACGCGGACGAGGCTGACGATGCAGAACCCTGCGAGCCGCCTGAGCTGCAGGCCGCCGCGAGAACAGCAGCCGCCGCGATTGGCAGGCCTATCTTGAGGGCCAACGAGGCCCTTTTGGATTCGAGTAGCTTATTCATTTGCTGTGCTTTTCCTTTCGGAGGGAATATCGAGCGCTCAGGCGAATGCCTTTGCACCACTCAATACGTCGTCGCCGCAAATGAAGTTCGGCGGATACGCTATGTCACATATCACCAGGTGATTCGTCGTCGTTGCGGAATTCATTGATCCTGGATCCGCCGA
>JAVHVL010000346.1:0-2502 GCA_032160565.1 Pseudonocardiales bacterium
CTCTGACTTGCGGCGCAATAACGGGCCGCGATCGCGTCGTGCGCGTCCTGCGGGTGCGGGCAGGACGAGCAGATCGCGACGTTCCTCGCGTCGGCGTCGGCGTCGAGATCCAGGGAAGTGGTCGCGAGGGGAACGGTGGTCATGGCGGAACCTGACTGCACCGGACGAGGCTGGCGCGAGCGGGTGACTTCCGGCTCCGATGCGGCAAGGAAGCCGTCACACGAAGAGAAACCGGAACGACCTTGACTGTACGCCGACCACGGCTCCTCGACGGCGCGTAGTGTCGGCGGCAATCGAGACCGCGGCCTGGAGCACCACGGGGACCCATCACGACGAGGCCCGGAGTGTGCGATGTCATCGAAGAACAAGGGCGGGCGGGAAATCCGCAAACCCAAGCAGGAGAAGAAGCCGAAGACGGCCGAGCTGACCTCGCTCGTCACCAAGGTGGAGAACAAGCCGAAGCGCCCGCCGTCGCGCTGACCTCGAACGGCGTCGCCCGGTGAGGGTGGCCATGCTGGCGCCGATCGCGTGGCGCACGCCGCCGCGCCACTACGGGCCGTGGGAGCTGGTCACGAGCCTGTTGACGGAGGGGCTCGTCGGGCGCGGCGTGGACGTCACCCTGTTCGCGACGCAGGACTCCCTGACCGCCGCTGCGTTGCTCGGGGTGAGCCCGCGAGGTTACGCGGAGGATCCCGCGATGGACGGCCGCGTCTGGGAAGCCATGCACGTGGCGGACGTGTTCGCGCGTTCAGGCGAGTTCGACCTCATGCACAACCAGATGGACTGGCTGCCGCTGGCGTTTGCCGCACACTGCCGCGCGCCCCTCGTCACCACCATTCACGGGTTCTCCGGTGCCGGCATCCTGCCGGCGTATCAGCGAGCTGTGTCGAACCGAGCCGCCTCGAACTACGTGGCGATCTCCGACGCCGACCGATCGCCGGATCTCGACTACGTCGCGACGATCCATCACGGCATCGACCTGGATGCGTTGCCATTCCGCGCCACGCCCGGGGACGAGCTCGTCGTGTTCGGTCGCATCCATCCGGACAAGGGCACGTCCGAGGCCATCGCGATCGCGCGCGCGGCGGGGCGCCGGCTGGTGATCTGCGGGATCGTCCAGGATCGCCGCTACTTCACCGAGCAGGTGCAGCCGCACGTGGACGGTGACCGGGTCCGGTTCCTCGGTTCGGTGGGGCCGGCCGAGCGCGCCGACGTACTCGGCTCAGCGGCGGTGCTGCTGCATCCGATCTCGTTCGACGAGCCGTTCGGCCTGTCGGTGGTCGAGGCGATGGCGTGCGGCACGCCTGTCGTGGCATACCGGCGCGGCTCGATGCCCGAGGTGGTGGACGAGGGGTTGACCGGGTTTCTCGTCCAGGACGCCACACAGGCTGCCGCCGCCGTTCCCGCTGCGGTGCGGCTCGACCGGGCGGCGGTACGGGCCAGGGCGGCCTGCCGCTTCGGGGCCGATCGGATGGTCTCGGACTATCTGCGTGCCTACGAGCAGATCCTCGGCGGCTGACTCAGGAGCAGAGCACGAGTTCGTCGAGCAGCTCCTGCATCGACGCCCATGCCACGCCGACGCGCGCGTCGCCGATGCCGTACGGCAGCCACAACCGCCCGTCGTGCACCAGACCGCCGCACGAATACACCACGTTGGGCACGTAACCCTCGCGCTCGTCCGGGGCGGGGCGCAGGAGCGGGCGCCGCAACCGGCCGATGACCTGGGTGGGCTCGTCGATGTGCAGCAGGAGTGCGCCGATCGAATACGTCCGCAACGGCCCGACCCCGTGCGTCAGCACCAGCCAGCCGCGGTCGGTCTCGATCGGTGGACCGCAGTTGCCGACCTGCAGCAGCTCCCACGCCGCCGCCGGCTCCTGGATGAGCTGCGCGTCGCCCCACACCACGCCGTCGGGCGAGCTGGCGAGCGAGGTGCTCTCGCCGTCCGAACGGCACAGCGCCAGATGCCTGCCGCCGATCAGCCGCGGGAACAGCGCCATGCCCTTGTTGCGCGCTGCCGGTCCGGCCAGCCGCTGCGCGGAGAACTTGCGCAGGTCGGGGCTGACGAGCAAGCGCGGTGCGATCTGCCGGCCGTCGTAAGCGGTGTAGGTGGCGCGGTACTCGGCAACACCGTCCGCCCCGACGAACCGGACGAACCGCGCGTCCTCCATGCCGTGGCTCTCGTCCGCCGCGGCGGGCAGCAGCACCTGCTGGCTCAGGCCGACATCGGGCGGGAAGCGCACCTCGTACGCGGACGCCACGAGCCTGCGGAGCAGGGCGACGGTCGCCAGGGCACCGGGGCGGGTGAGCAACTCGTGGTGCGCCTCGATGCTCTGCTGCAGCGCGTCGTCGGTGAAGCTGTCCGGCAGGCCGGCGAGCACGCTGTGGGCGAGCTCGTCGAGGCCACCCTGATCGGTGAGCACGGCGCGGAGGTGCTCGCGACGCCACTGCGACGTGGTGGTCAGTCCGGCCACGGCCGGCTGCTGCCGCGGCTCGAAGCGCCAC
>JAVHVL010000364.1:0-3190 GCA_032160565.1 Pseudonocardiales bacterium
TAGAGCGCAGCCGTGTAGCCGGCCGGGCCGGAGCCGATGACGATCACCTGGCGGTGCGTTGCCGCTGCGGAGTTCTGCTGTTCGGTCACGGATCCTCTTTCCCTGTACGGCACTGGACCGGTGCTCCCCAACAACGATCCTAGATACCCCGGAATTCCCGCCCGGTCAGCGCCGCCGGGCCAGGGTGACGATGTCCTGAACTTCGGGAATACGCATCCGCCAGGCCAGGCCCGCCATGACCGCGAGGCCGGCCAGCCCGCCGAACACCAGCCCCGTCAGCGCGCCGGCGTGCCCGGTTCCGAGCAGCCGCTCGAAGGCGAGCACCACGATGTAGGCGACCACCGCCCCGGCCACCGAGGCCGCGCCGATCTGCGCCACCGTGCGCCCGACCCGGCGGAACCCCAGCGGGCCGAGGCGGCGGGTCAGGGCGATGTGCCCCACGACGGCGCCGACCACATACGACAAGGAGGTGGCGCCGGTGAGCGCCTCGGCGATGTGCGCCCGCCCGCTCAAGGTCACGCTGGCGATGAGGACGAGAAGCACCTTGGTCCCCACCATGAAGATGTTGATGAGCGTCGGCGTGCGGCCGTCACGCATCGCGTAGAACACCCGCAGCTGCAGCATCACCAGGGCGAACGGGAACAGCCCGAACGCCGAGACGGCCAGCGCGGTGCCGATCAGCCGCGCCCCGCTGATGGAGGTCTCCCCGTAGCCGAACAGCACGATCGTGAGTACCGGCCCGAGCACGATGAGGAGGGCCGTGATCGGGATCAGTGCCACGGCGGAAAGCCGGGCGCCGAGGGAGAGGTCCTCGATGACCGCGGCGTCCTGACCTCGGGCGGCCGAGCGCGACAGCCGCGGCATCAGCGCCGTGAGCAGCGAGACGACCAGGATGCCGTAGGGCATCTGGAGCAGCAGGTCGGCGTTGGTGAAGACGGTGAACGCATGGTGGCTGATCCCCACCTTGGCGATCACCGTGACGCCGATCTGGCTGGCGACGACGTAGCCGAGCACCCAGCCGGCGAGGGTGCCGACCTCTCTCATCCGCCCGACCTCGTTAGGCCGTGCCCGGAAGCGCCACTGCCAACGGAAGCCCGTGCGGCGCAGCGACGGGATGAGGACGAGCGCCTGCGCGGCGATGCCAAGGGTGGTGCCGATACCGAGCACGAGGATCTGCGGCGTGGTGATCGTGCTGGGGCTCAGCGACTTCGGGCCGGGCAGTGCCCAGAACACCGCGATCGTCACGATCATCACGAGGTTGTTCAGCACCGGGGACCAGGCACCTGGGCCGTAGCTGTGCCGGATGTTGAGCACCGCCATGAACATGGCACCCAGGCCGTAGAAGAAGATCTCCGGCAGCAGCAGCGTCGCGAAGATCTCGGTGAGGCCCCGCTGCGACGAGTCGTGGACGAAGCCGGCCGCCAGCAGCGGGGCACTGGCGACGGCGAGCAGCGTCAACCCACCCAGCGCGGCTGTGGCTACGGACAGCAGGCGCTGGGTGTAGGCCATGCCGTCGTCGGCGTCCTCCTCCTGTGCGTGCACGAGCAGCGGGATGAGCACGCTGGAGAGCACGCCGCCGAGCAGCAGCTCGTACACCATGTTGGGGAAGTTGTTCGCGACGTTGTACGCATCGCCGACCTGGTTGATGCCGAGGGCGGCCACCAGCATGCTGCTGCGCAGGAATCCGGTGACTCGGCTGGCGAAGCTGGCGATCGTCATCGTCTTGCTGTTGGCGATGAGGCCGCGAGCCGCTTGCACCTGCTCCGGCTCGGCGGCCGGCGTGCCGGTGGGAGCCGCTCCCTCTGCCCGCGCGGTGTCGATGGTCTCGGCGGCGGGCCGGCCGCCGGGGCGCAGCCGCCGCGGACCGAAGTGCGTCGGCGCGCTCCACTGGGGTTCGCGGGCCGGTTCGCGGGCCGGATCTCTCGTCGGCTCCCGGGCGGGCTCCTGCGCCGCCTCCGGCTCGTCCCAGTCCAGCAGGAGCACCTGGGAGGCCATCGGGTCCGCCTCGGTGAACGTCCTGGGTTGGAACACCTGCGCGCCGCCCTTGTACAGCGCCGGCTCGCTCCAGCCCTCTCCGCCGCCGCCCCCGCCGTCCCCGCCCCCGCCCTCGAGCCCGGTCACGGCACGGCCACCGGGTCCGCGACGACGGGAACCTCTTGGGTCTTGCCCCGTCCCCGCCAGCGACGGGCGACGCGGATCAGCAGTGCGAGCAGGAGCACCGCCGCCGCCACGACCGTGATGATTACGCCGATCGTGCCCAGTGCGGTGCTGTGGACCGTCAGCGTCACCGGCTGGCCGACGGGGACACCGCTGGGGGTCAGCAGGACGGCGTTCACGAGGAAGCGGCCGCTGCGCGCCACGTGCGTGGGCACCTTCACGGTGCGCTTCAGCCCAGCTCCGATGGCCAGCTCGCCCACGTCACCGGCGGTGAAGCCGGGTAGCCCGTTCACCGTGGTGATGCTCAGCCGCACCGCCACGTCGTAGGGCAACGTGTTCTGGATGGTGATGAGCAGCGGTGAGTTGCTGGACGCGAGCGTGTACGTGCCGGTCGAAGCGATCGTCACGCCGTTCTCGATGTCCTTGATGCGCTCGCTGAGCTGTTTGGCGAAGTTGTCCCCGTCGAGCCGATGCGTCCGCCAGTAAGAGGACTCCGCACGCTGTACCGCCGCGGGCAGCGGGCCGAGGACCGCGTCGGCGTTCTTGTTGCTGCCGAGCATCGACGCGAGCGCGGGCACCATCCGCGTCAGGTCCTGCGCCGCCTGGATCGTCAGCGGCGAGAGGGTGGCGCCCGCGGCAGGCGGTGGCACCAGCTGCCCGTGGTCGACGGGCGGCACGGTGGTCGTCGCAGTGTTCAGCGTCAGCCCCGTGGACCAGTTCGTGGCCGCGGTGTCCAGGATCGCGCGCTGCGCGACCGCGGGATCTGGATCGATATACCGCGGCGGCACGATCGCGGCGTAGTGCTGCGCGGTGCCGTCCTCCACGGCGCGGATCGCCAGCTCGGACACCAGCTCCGGCAGCGCGGCCAGCCCGGTGCCGCCGACCGACAGCACCGGCCCCACGTAGCGCTCGATGTTCCGCGAGGTGACGATCGCCTGCACCGGGCCGGCAGGCGTCTGCACTGCCGCCAGCGCGTTCAGCGCCGGCGACGCGTTGACGCCGCGCGGCAGCGCGGTGTCAAGATCGGAAGAGC
>JAVHVL010000385.1:0-4211 GCA_032160565.1 Pseudonocardiales bacterium
CAACCTCACAGGCATCGGGGCGGCTTCCTCTACGTTCCTGTCCGTCTACCCGGGCGGGACGGCGTGGCCGCATACGTCAAACATCAACCTGGCGCCCACCGACCCGACGGCTGCGGTGTTCGCGGTCGTCAGCGTCAACGCGAACCGGACCATCACCGTCCGCAACAACGCCGGTTTGGTGAACGTGGCCGTGGACGAGCTCGGCTACTTCGGCACCGCCGGTGAAGCCGGCGCGTATACCGGCCTGGCCGCGGCCCACCGTGTTCTCGATACCCGGACCACCACCGGAGGGCACCACTTCAGGGTGCCCAGCAACGGCACGGTCACGGTGGACCCGGCGCTGCCCTCGGGTGCCAGCGCGGCGGTCGTGAACGTCACCGTCACGAACTCGGCATTCCCCGGCAGCTACCTCAGCGCCGCGCCGACCTGCTCGAAGGCCAGCTCCACGCTCAACTTCACCGGCTACACGCGGGCCAACATGGCGATCGTCGGGTTGGACGGAGCTGGGGACTTCTGCATCGACAACAACACCAGCGCGACCGACGTGATCGTCGATGTGCTCGGCTACATGAGCCCGACCGGGTCGAGATACGTCGCGCTGCCGGCACCGCAGCGCATCGTCGACACCCGCACGGGCAACGGCGGCACGGCCAACGGGGCCAGCCCGCGACCGGTCGGATCGGGGGCCTCGGTGACTCTGGATGGGGATCGCATCGGTGACGTGCCGAAGGACGCGACGGCGCTGTTCGGCGGCGTCCTCGAGGCGTCCGCGACGGCGCAGGGCTACCTCACCGTCTACCCCGGGCCGACCAAACCGGCTGCCGCGGCATCCACACTGGGCTTCACCGCGGGGCGGATCGTGCCCAACGCGGCGATCATCGGCCTGTCCGGGGGAACGCTCACCACGCCCGACAAGTTCGGCATCTTCAACAGCTTCGGCAAGACGAACGTCGTTGTCGACCTGTTCGGCTACTTCCTCCCGTGAGCCGCGCCGAACCCGCTCGGTAGCCTGCGGCGCATGGTGCTGCACGTGCGCGGGGTGTTCCTGCCCGACGAGCGGGAGCGCGACGCCTGGGTGCTCGACGGCACCCTGACGTTCACCCGCCCGAGCGGCCCCACCGAGACGCTGGCGAGCCGCGGCTGGGTGACGCCGGGCTTCGTCGACGCGCACTGCCACGTCGGGCTCGCCCCGAACGGCTTCGTAGCGGACGCCGACGGGCAGGCGGCGCAGGCGCTGCTGGATCGCGCGGCCGGAGCGCTGCTGCTGCGTGACGCCGGCTCGCCGGTCGACAACACCTCCGTGCAGGCGCGCGCCGACCTGCCGCGGCTGATCCGCGCCGGGCGGCACATCGCCCGGCCGCACCGCTACATCCGCCACCTGGGCGTCGAGGTCGAGCCGGATCAGCTCGTCGCGGAGGTGGAGACGCAGGTCGCCCGTGGTGACGGCTGGGTGAAGCTGGCCGCCGACTGGATCGATCGCTCCATCGGCGATCTCGCCCCCGTCTGGTCGGACGACGTGCTCGCCCAGGCCGTCGCGCGGGCGCACGAACTCGGTGCGCGTGTCGCGGCACACGTCTTCGGTGAGGACGCATTGCCCGGACTGATCGCCGCCGGCGTCGACTCGATCGAACACGGCACCGGCCTCACCGACGAGCTCATCGGCCAGGCGGTGGCAAGCGGTGCCGCCGTCGTCCCCACGCTGATCAACATCGACACGTTCCCGTCGATCGCGGCGAGCGGCGCCGAGAAGTACCCGCGCTACGCCGCGCACATGCGGGCGCTCTACGCGACCAGCCGGGACCGCATCCGCGCCGCCTACGAGGCGGGTGTGCCGATCTACACCGGCACCGATGCCGGCGGCTCACTGTGGCACGGGCTGATCCGCGACGAGATCCGCGCCCTGGTCGGGGCCGGCATCCCGCAGGCGGACGTCATCGCGCAGGCGTCCTGGCGGGGGAGGGAATGGCTCGGGCTCCCCGGCCTGGTCGAGGGCGCCCCCGCGGATTTCGTCGTGTACGACGCCGACCCGCGGGTGGAGCTCGGGACGATCCTCGCGCCGCGGCACATCGTGCTGCGCGGGGCAGTCGTCGGCTGAGGCCGGAACGAGCGGCATAACCGGTTCGTTAGATCGGCTAATATTTGAAGAGTCATGCTCGCGGTGCGCACGCCTCGTCCCGTCGCGGCGCGCGCCACGCGCGTCGCCACCACGCGCACCGCACGAACCGCGCAGCGCGCCGCGCGAACCACCGGGCCGGCCAGTCCTGAGGCCAAGACGGCGTCACGCATCGCGGTGCGGGGCTGGCTCATCGCGGCCACGGTCTACCTGCTGGCTGTCCTGCACCGCACCTCGCTCGGCGTGGCCGGGCTGCAGGCCGAGCACCGCTTCGCGATCACGCCGGCCCAGCTGAGCGTCTTCATCTTCCTGCAGCTCGGCGTGTACGCCGCGATGCAGATCCCGACCGGGGTGCTGGTCGACCGGTACGGCCCGCGCCGCCTGCTCGTCACGGCCGCCCTGCTGATGGGCTCCGCTCAGCTGCTGTTCGCGTTCGCCCCCGCGTACCCGGCCGCGCTGGCCGCCCGCGCGCTGCTGGGCTGCGGCGATGCCCTCACCTTCGTCAGCGTGTTGCGCTACACCGCCGCGCATTTCAGCCCGCGCCGCTACCCCGTGCTGGTGGCACTGACCGGCATGGTCGGCACCGCCGGAAACGTGATCGCCACCCTGCCGCTGGCGATACTGCTGCAGCACGCGGGCTGGTCGCCGGGGTTCGGCTCGGTGGCCGGGCTGTCGCTCGTCGCGGGCGCCGCGGTGTGGTGGCTGCTGCCGGACGCGAACCCCGCTCCGCGACCGCTGCGTGACGTCGCCGAGGTACGCGCGGGGCTGCACTCGGTGGCGCACCGGGTCGCCGCGGCATGGGCGCTGCCCGGCACCCGGCTCGGGTTCTGGGTGCACTTCGCCTGCATGTCCTCGGCCACCGCATTCGGCGTGCTGTGGGGCGACGAGTACCTGATCAAGGGCGTCGGCTTCTCCTCCGCGGCGGCCGGCGGCGTGCTCATGGCCGGCGTCCTCGCCGCTGCTGCGGTGAGCCCGGTGTTCGGCGCGGTGATCGGGCGCCGCCCGATCCTGCGGGTCCCGATCGCGCTGGCCGCGTGCGTGTCGACCATCGCCGGCTGGACGGTATTGGTCACCGCGTTCGGCGACCACCCGCCGCGTGCCCTCGTCGTCGTGATCTTCGTCGTGATGATGCTCGGTGGCCCCGCGTCGATGGCCGCCTTCGCCCTGGCCCGCGACTACAACGGCGCGCGCACGCTCGGGACCGCGTCCGGCGTCGTGAACGTCGGTGGTTTCCTCGCCACCGTCGTCGTCGCGCTGGGGATCGGATGGGCGCTCGACGCCCAGGGCGGTGTCACGCCACACACGCTGCGGATCGCGGTGCTGGTCGCCGTCGGGGTGCAGGCCTTCGGCACGCTGCGCGTGGCCGTCTGGCTGCGGCGGCAGCGCGCGCACTCCCTGCGCCGGGCCGCGCGGGGGGAGCCCATCCCGGTTCCGATCGTGGCCCGCCGCTGGGACATCGTCCGGCCAGTGCCCGGTTCGCGAGAGCCCGGTTCGCGAGAGCCCGGTCCGCCGGAGCCCGGTTTGCGTGAGCCTGAGGGGATCTCGGTGGACGCCTCGGCACCGATCACCTAAACCTCAACTCGACGTCGCGAAGCCCCCGAAAAATAAGGCTTGCGCGACTGCACGGGGACCGGTAGACATTGCCCTACGCCGAACCGCAAGGGGAGGCAGATCGAGAAGGAATTCGGATCACTCGCCGGGGCGACCTGGCGAAGCCGCGGGTGACGACGCGGCGGTGCGAAGGGGATCTCGTGAAGGTCCGAGCCGTCATGCGGAGACCATCGTGGGGCTCCTCGAACTCATACTTCGAGGAGCCCCACACCTTTTTCCTACCAGCCGCAGGCAGGTCCGGGCTATGCCGCGCGGGAAACCGTGCGGTGCCTCACCCGCGGGCGGGCAGCCCGTTCGCCGCGATGACATCGCCGTACCACCGCGCTGAATCCTTCGCGGTGCGCTGGAGGCTGTCGAAGTCGACGTGCACGATGCCGAAGCGCTTGGTGTAGCCCCAGCTCCATTCGAAGTTGTCGAGCAGGCTCCACAGGAAGTACCCGCGCACGTCGACGCCCTGCGCGATCGCCGCGTGGACGGCGGCCAGGTG
>JAVHVL010000411.1:0-2584 GCA_032160565.1 Pseudonocardiales bacterium
TGGTTGCGGCTGCTGTTGCCGTCGCGGGCGCTACAGCTGCCGCCGCGGCGCCGCCCACGATGGCCGCGCCACCGGTGAGGAACGAGCGTCGAGTGGGGGACATGAGTGCCTCCTGTCGAGTCAGCGGGGCGCCGCGACGCTGCGGGCGATTCGGCGGGCATCGATGTTGAGCTCGCGGAACATGCCGCTGAGCGGATTGGTGAAGCCCGTGAAGTACAACGCCGGCGCGAGGGGATGGGTACGGCCGCCATGCACCGCCGGGCGGCCCCGTCCGTCGAGCACGCCGAGGTGGCCGACGAGCCCCTCGAGCCCCTGCTTGTAACCGGTCGCGGCGATGACGGCGTCCGGAGCGATTGCCGTGCCGTCGGCGAGCAGCACCTTGTCGCCGTCGAAACCGGTGACGGCGCCGACGACGTTGACCTGGCCGGACTGCAGCGCGTCGATCAGTCCTACGTCGATGATCGGCACCGCGCCGTCCTCGAGCAGTCGGCTGTACACACCGGCTGTCGGACGCGGTAGCCCGTGCGGCGCGAGGTCAGGTGTGGAGAGGCGGCTGGACACGGCGATGACGTGGTCGACGAGCCGCGGTGGCAGCCGGCGCAGCGCGATGCTCACGGCGCTGTTGGGCAGCGGCCCGACCTTGCGGCGGACGAAGGTCGGTACGGTGCGCACGGCAAGGCGGACGCGGGATGCGCCGCCTTCGACCAGATCGACCGCGATCTCGGCGCCGGTGTTGCCGGTGCCGACCACGAGCACGTCCTTGCCCGAGTACGGCGCGGCGTTGCGGTAGTTCGCCGCGTGCAGCAGCTCGCCGCGGAAGCCGTCGCGGCCAGGCCAGCTCGGGACGTCCGGCGTGTGGTTGTACCCGGTGGCGACCACGACGGCCTTCGCGCTCAGGTCACCCTGCGGACTGCGCAGGATCCATTCGTCGCCGGTGCGGTCGAGCCGGTCGACCACGACACCGGTCCGCACGTCGATCCGGTGGCGGCGGGTGTACTCCTCGAGGTAGCGCACGACGTCCGCGCGAGCGACCCAGTTCCCGTAGCTGCGCGGGATCTTGTACCCGGGCAGGTGCGACGTCCACCGCACGGTGTGCAGGTGCAGCCGGTCGTAGTGCCGACGCCACGCCGAACCGACCTCGTCGGCCTTGTCCACGACGAGGGTGGACACGCCGCTGCGGCTACCGAGCGCCGCCGCGGCAGCGAGCCCGCCCGGGCCCGCCCCGATCACGATCACATCGGCCATCTGGTTACCTCCGAGTAACTTGAGGCAAAACGATGCATCTAAGTTGTATGCATGTCAAGCCGTACCTATGCTCTTTACATGGCGGCAACACCAGCCTCAGCCGGTCCTCCGGCTGCCCCGCGCGTGCGCTCGGCGAGCGAGCGGGCCTACCTCGAGGTGAAGCGCCGCATCCTCACCGGCGCGTACGAGGGCGGTTATCTGATCACCGAGGGGCAGGTCGCCGACGAGGTCGGCATCTCCCGCACGCCGGTTCGCGAGGCGTTCCTGCGGCTGCAGGCCGAGGGGCTACTGCGGCTGTATCCCAAGCGCGGCGCGATGGTCGTTCCGGTCTCCGCGCACGACATCGAGGACGTCGTCGAGGCGCGCGTCGTGCTCGAACGGTTTGCGGTGGCAGCGGTGATCGACCGCGGAACGCATCCGCAGGTCGCCAAGCAGATGACGGCAGTGCTGGACAAGCAGCGGACCCGGGCGCGGCGCAGTGACGCCGACGGGTTCACCGATCTCGATCGCGACTTCCATGCCCTGCTCGTCGACGCCGCCGGCAACCGCATCATCAGCGATCTCTACGCGAGCCTGCGCGATCGGCAGGTGCGCATGGGGGTCGCGGCGTTGCTGCGGGAACCGGGTCGCTTCGAGGAGGTCCTCGCCGAGCACGAGCAGCTGTGCCGGCTGCTGGCCGACGGCGACGGGCCGGGTGTCGCATCGCTGCTCGGCGGACACATCACCGCTACCGGCGAGGCGCTGCGCGGCGTGCGGGGGGAGGATCGGAGGGGCCACCTGAGGAGGATGACGACATGACGACCCAACTCAACCCGTACCTCCATTTCCGTGACACCGCGCGGCAGGCCATGGACTTCTACCGATCGGTGTTCGGAGGAGAGCTGACTAGCAACAGCTTCGCCGAGTTCCATGCCAGCGACGACCCGGCGGAGCAGGACAAGATCATGCACTCCCAGCTGGTCACGCCCGACGGCATGGTGCTCATGGCGTCGGACACGCCGAACAGCATGGATTACACGCCCGGCACCAACTTCTCCATCTCGCTCAGCGGGGACGATGATGCAGCGCTGCGCGGGTATTGGGGCAAGCTCTCCGATGGTGGCACGGTCGCCATGCCATTGGACAAGGCGGCTTGGGGTGACACGTTCGGCATGTGCGTAGACCGGTTCGGCGTGAGCTGGCTGGTGAACATCTCCGGAGCGCAGCAGGCCTAGCTCCGCTGAGATCAGGCGTCCCAGGCTGCGCCGCAGTCGTCGCAGACATGAAGCATCACCTCGCGCCCGCTGGCATCCGCCGGCGCCGGCTCGACGCGAGCGGATTGCGCGCCGCACTCGGGGCA
>JAVHVL010000496.1:0-3721 GCA_032160565.1 Pseudonocardiales bacterium
CGATGCATGCGCGTCTGGCGAATCGCGAGCTCGCGCGCCGGGTGCGGCGCCGCTCGGGCGCATGCATCCGCGATGTCGGTCCGATGCGACTGGCACGGCGCGATGACCTGATCGGGCTGGGCCTCACCGACCGGCGATGCGGGTATCCGGTCGAGACGATGGTGCGCGCTGCGGACGCCGGTTGGCGGATCGCCTAGATCGATGTCGCCTACACACCACGGGCTGGCCGGTCAAAGGTCACCGGCACGTTGCGTGGGATGTTTCAGGCCATTCGAGATGCGAACTCGGTGCTGGCCGCGTGATCGATTCGCTGCTGGTGATCGCGAAGGAGCCCATACCGGGGCGTGTGAAGACTCGGCTCGTCCCACCATTGACGCACGAGCACGCAGCACATGTCGCAGGCGCGGCGTTGGCCGACACCTTGCGCGCCGGATCCGCGATCCCTGCGCGGCGCCACGTACTCGTCCTGGATGGACGGCCCGGTACGTGGCTGACTCCCGGTTGGCGTCTCGTCCCGCAGGCCGCCGGCGATTTGGACGTCCGGCTCGCAGCCGCGTTCGCCGCGGCTGCCCAGGGACCAGCGCTACTCGTCGGCATGGACACCCCACAGTTGCAACCGCGGCACCTCACCGCGTTCGACCCCGAACACTTCGATGCCTGCCTCGGGCCGGCGGCTGACGGTGGGTTCTGGGCCCTCAGCTTTCGCGATCCCCGAAACGCCGCGGCGGCGATCGCGGGCGTACCGATGTCAACCGCCGGCACCGGTGCCCAACAACTTCGTCGACTGCGCGCACTGGGTCTGCGCGTGCAACTTCTCGACGAATTGCGTGACGTCGACACGTTTGACGACGCGCAGGAGGTAGCTTGCCTCGTTCCCGATTCGGCGTTCGCGCATGCTGTCGACACGGCCGCCCGGGACCGCGGCGCGGCGGTCCGTTGATGCAGCACGGTGCCTTGCTGCCCTACGAGCAGTCGTTGCTGACCGCCGATCGCCTCGGCATGCACACCGACGACGGTCGGATCCTGACCCTCGACGTCGAGCGGTGGCTGGCGCCGGCGGACGACGTCGACGTGACCGTCCTGCGCCGCTGCCAGGGCCGACGCTCGACGTCGGCTGCGGCCCAGGACGCTTCGTCGCCGCACTGGCGGAGCGTCGCGTTCCTGCGTTGGGTCTCGATATCGCCGAGACCGCCGTGTCACTGACCCGCGACCGCGGCCTGCCCGCCGTCCTGCGCAGCGTGTTTGCGCCGGTCCCAGGCGAGGGTCGCTGGGCGACTGTACTGCTCATGGACGGCAACATCGGTATCGGCGGGGACCCGGCGCGGCTACTGCGGCGACTACATGGTCTGCTCGCTCCGCGGGGGCGACTCCTCGTCGAGACGCACCCACGAAGCGAGACGTACGAGTTGCTGACCGTGCGTTTCAGCCAACATGGCCGCCCCACCGGGCCGTCGTTCGGCTGGGCGCATGTCGGCATGACGGCGCTGCAACACTTCGCCCTCGAGCCCAGCTACGGGCTGGATGAGGAGTGGTCGGTGGGCGGCCGGTCGTTCGCGTCGCTGACCCGATCTACGCGACGGTCCCGCAGCGCCCGCACCGCGTACGAGCCTGCGGTCACAACAGCGATCAATGCGACGATGAGCGCGAGGTGCGAGCCGTAGTTCTGCGTCTCGAGGGTGGTGCTGCGTGGCACGGTGCCGCGACGATAGATGAGGGGAAGCGCGACAACGGTGACGAGTGCGGCCGTCACCAGTGCGCCGGCGACATAGCGGCGCGCGCGCGGTCGTAGCGTCGCGCTCAGTACGTAGCCGACCGTCATCGTCACCGGTACGAGCACGCCATCGTGGAGTATGAGCGCTGCGATGAGCCACTCACCGACTGTCTTGGGACGGGTGAGCCCGGCCGTGCCGAGCAGACGCCATGCTCCGTAGGCCATGATCAGCGCGCCGATCGTGCCGAGTGCGATCCGGGTGCGCATCACAGAACCTTGATGGTGTCGAGCCATTTGGTGTTCAGTACCCCGGCCCGGTCAGGTGCGATCAACCGCAACGGGTAGCCATGGTCGACCGTCAGACGCTGCCCGTTCAGGTGGGTGGCGAGAATGGCGTTGCGCAGCTGAGGTCCGTCGATGACGGAGGAACGGAACCCGCCATCACGTTCCAGCGAGTCGAGCCGTACTCTGGCACGCTCGTCCGCGCCGGCGCGTTTGAGCAGATCAATCAGCTGGGGGCCGCGCCAACGGCCGGAGACGCTCCACCCCTCGACGCAGGCGATCGGCAGGGTACGCTCGACCGCGGCGAGGGCCTCGACATCGGCCACGGAGAGGTCGAAGGGTAAGGGACCGAGGACGGTGAGCCGCCACAACGGGTCGAGCGCTGACTTCGTCGTCCCGGCCGCGAGCGCGGTTCGGTTGATCGGCACGCCGAGCGGTCCCGACTTCGGTCGTCGCGGCGCCAACAGCGCGACGGGTTCCAGCGGCGTGATCACCTGACCCACGGTCGTCGCGGCGACGATTCCAACTCCCGCAGACGCCGCGATGATCAGGCCGCGGCGACTCAGCCCGCTCGGCAGCACGGTGTTCTGGTCGCTGGTCGGCGCGGGCTCGAGCGGGGTCGCCAGACCTTCTTTGATCGTCGGGAGCTTGACGGCGATGTGCAGGGTGATCGCGCCGATCGAGACGTAGGCCAGGGTGTAGTGGACGAAGATGAACGACCACTTCCACGGGTACCAGGCCAAGATGTTGAGGAACCCGATCACGACCTCGACGAGTGCAGTCGACACGAGTACCGCGATCGAGAGCCGTTCCAGCGCGTGCAGGGCGGAGCGCGCGGGCGGCCATTCGAACAGCTTCGGGTAAACCGTCCAGAGCTTGACCAGCAATAACGGCAGCGTCGCGATACCGGTGATCACGTGCAGACCCTGGGTGAGGCGATAGCCCCAGATCGGCGCCGACGGGATCGGCAACCAGTGCCACGGATGGTATTGGTAGTGACTCAGAAGTCCGGTGACGAAACAGATGGCGAAGAAGATCCCGAGCATGCGACCCACCCGCGCGATGACGGCTGGCGAGTGCAGCGGGCTACGAAATCTGGGCCAGAACCGCGGTGGGGTCTCGGCCAGGCGCAGCGAGGGCATTCCCCCAGTTTGAGCCAAGGATGGCGATACCAACCCTTACGAGGCAGAGAAGTCCGACGCGCGACCTGCCGAACGGGCCGCTACTTTGACAGGCTCGATCGGTTATGACACGACGACCTGGCGAGGCGGTATTGATACTCGCGCTCTCGATCGAGGCTGCCGTCCTCGTCGTCTTCCTGCACCGGACCGACATCGCCCACCACAGCTTGTTGCTCGTGACGATCTCCCTGCCCGTCTTTGTGGCGGCGGTGTGGCTGCTCGCCCGGCTGCATCTGCCCGCGCGCCGCGCGATGTGGATCGTGCTGGGTGCCGGCGTGGTCTTCCAGTTGATCGCGCTGACCCAACAGCCCCTCACCTCCGATGACGACTACCGCTACATCTGGGACGGCAAGGTGCAGTTGGCTGGCATCGACCCGTACCGCTACGCGCCCAACGCGCCTCGACTTGCCTTCCTGCACGAGCCATTGCTGTTCGGCACGCCGGGTCACTGTGGTCATCTCATCCCCGGCGGATGCACCGCGATCAATCAGCCGTCCGTCCGGACCGTGTATCCGCCCGTAGCGCAGGCCGTGTTCGTGCTCGTGCG
>JAVHVL010000470.1:0-5192 GCA_032160565.1 Pseudonocardiales bacterium
ATCGACTACCTCGAGCTCCGTGCCGCCGACCTGGGCCCGGTTCCGGCGCGCGGACCGGCTCGGCTGCTCATCGCCGCACGAGTCGGCTCCACCCGACTGATCGACAACGTTGCGGTCGCGCTGTGACCACCCCACGAAATCACTCGCTGCGTTCGGGACTCCCCAGGGACCCCGCATGAAACTTCCCCGCCGCCTGCTCGCCCCGGCCCCGGGCTGGACAGCCGAGACGGATGTGATCGTCGTCGGCTCGGGCATCGCCGGCCTGACGACCGCGCTGCACGTCGCCCGGCACTCCGCATTGCGCGTCATGCTCGTGACCAAGGACGTCCTGGCCGCCGGCTCGACGCGCTGGGCGCAGGGCGGGATCGCGGCGGCGCTCGGCGCGGAGGACTCGCCCGAGCAGCACTTCGCCGACACCGTCGCCGCCGGGGCGGGGCTGTGCGACGAGGCGGCCGTGCGCGTGCTGGTGCGCGAGGGTGCCGCGGCGGTCCGCGAGCTGGCGCAGCTGGGCGCGCGCTTCGATCGCGGCCGCGACGGCAGCCTGTCGTTGACCCGCGAGGGCGGGCACCACCGCGACCGCATCGCGCATGCCGGCGGTGACGCCACCGGCGCGGAGATCGAGCGGGCGCTGGTCACCCGCGTGCTGGACGCCACCGCGGTGGAGGTGATCGAGCATGCCCTCGTGCTGGACCTGCTGCGCGACGACGCGGGCGCCGTCGCCGGGCTGACCCTGCACGTGATGGGGGAGGGGCAGCGCGACGGTGTCGGTGCCGTCCGGGCGCGCGCGGTCGTGCTCGCCACGGGCGGCATCGGCCAGGTGTTCGCGTCCACGACCAACCCCAGCGTCTCGACGGGCGACGGGGTGGCAGCGGCGCTGCGGGCAGGGGCGGTGGTGCGCGACCTGGAGTTCGTCCAGTTCCACCCGACCGTCGCATGGCTCGGGGGGCACTCGCGCGGGCAGCAGCCGCTCGTCAGCGAGGCGGTCCGCGGCGAGGGGGCGTTCCTCGTCGACGACGCCGGCGTCCGGTTCATGCGGGGTCAGCACGAGCTCGCCGACCTCGCGCCACGAGACGTCGTGGCCAAGGCCATCCTGCGTCGGATGCGCGACACCGGCGGCGAGCACGTCTGGCTGGACGCCCGGGACTTCGGCGCGGAGAAGTGGCGGGTGCGCTTCCCGACGATCCACGCCACGCTGCTCTCGCTGGGGATCGACCCGGTGCACGAGCTCATCCCGGTGGTCCCGGCCAGCCACTACGCCAGCGGCGGCATCCGCACCGACCTGCAGGGGGAGTCGTCGATCGCAGGGCTGTTCTCCTGCGGCGAGTCCGCGTGCACCGGCGTGCACGGGGCGAACCGGCTGGCCTCGAACTCGCTGCTGGAGGGGCTGGTGTTCGGCCGGCGCATCGCCGACACCGTCGTCGCGCGGCTGGGAGATCCCGCGCCGCCCTCGGCGGCTGTCGCCGAAGTAGCCGCGCCCCCGGGCCTGCTCAGCGACGCGGCTCGGCCCGCGCTGCAGCAGGTGATGTCGAGCCACGTCGGCGTGCTGCGCGATCTCAAGGGGCTGGACGAGGCCGAACGCGGGCTTGCCGAACTCGCGGCAGCGCCGGTTGCCGAGCCGAGCACGGAGAACTGGGAGGCCACCAACCTGCTTACCGTGGCGGCCGCCCTGGTGCAGGCGGCCCGGCTGCGCGAGGAGACCCGCGGCTCGCACTGGCGCGACGACTTCCCCGAGCGCGACGATGCCCGCTGGCTCGGGCACCTGGACAGCACGCTGCGGTCCGACGGCGCACTGGACACCCACCTCCACCAGGACGGAGCCCGATGACGGAGATCGCGCCAGGACTGCCGCGTCACGTGGTGGAGGAAGTGGTGGCGCGTGCCCTGGAGGAGGATCTCGGCGCCGCCGGCGACGTCACCACCACGGCCACGATTGCGGCCGGCGCCCTCGCCGCGGCCGATCTCGTCGCGCGGCAGGACGGCGTCGTGGCCGGGCTCCCCGTCGCCGCGTACGTGTTCGAGACGGTCAGCCACGGGCGGTTGCGCGTCGAGCTGGGGACGGCCGACGGCGCCCGCGTCACCGCGGGGGAGGTGCTCGCCACCATCCGGGGGCCGGTGCGGGACCTGCTCACCGCGGAGCGCACCGCCCTGAACCTGCTGGGGCACCTCTCCGGCATCGCCACGCTGACCCGCCGCTGGGTCGATGCGGTCGACGGCACCGGCGCGCGGATCCGGGACACCCGCAAGACGCTGCCGGGGCTGCGCGCGCTGCAGAAGTACGCGGTGCGCTGCGGTGGCGGCGTGAACCACCGCATGTCCCTGTCCGACGCGGCACTGGTCAAGGACAACCACGTGGCCGCGGCGGGTGATGTCGTGCGCGCGTTCCAGTTGCTGCGCGCCGCCGACCCGGACATCGAGCTGGAGATCGAGGTGGACACCGTCGAACAGGCCCGCGACGTCATCGACGCCGGCGCCCAGCTCGTCCTGCTCGACAACATGCCGCCCGACCGGATGCGGGAGGTGGTGGTCTACGCCGCCGGCCGCGCGAAGCTCGAGGCGTCCGGAGGGCTGACCCTCCCGAACGCCCGTACGGTGGCCGAGACCGGTGTGGACTACCTTTCAGTCGGCGCGCTGACCCATTCCGCGCCGGTGCTCGACATCGGGCTGGACATCGAGGCATAGGACGCAGGAGATGCTGCTCGCGATCGACATCGGCAACACGAACACCGTCCTCGGCGTGTTCGAGGGGGACAAGCTCGAGCGCTCTTGGCGCATCAAGACCGATGCCCGCAGCACCGCCGACGAGCTGGCACTGACCTTCCGCGGCCTGCTCACCGATCACGAGATCACCGGGGTCGCCGCCTGCTCCACGGTGCCGGCCGCGCTGCGCGAGCTGCGGGTCATGCTCGCGGCGTACTACCCGCACCTGCCCACCGTGCTCGTCGAGCCGGGCGTGCGCACCGGTGTCAGCCTGCAGTACGAGAATCCGAAGGAGGTCGGCGCGGACCGCATCGTCAACACGCTCGCCGCGCATCACCTCGTCGAGGGCAAGCCGGCCATCGTCGTGGACTTCGGCACGACCACGAACTTCGACGTCGTCAACGCGCACGGTGACTTCCTCGGCGGTGCCCTGGCACCGGGCATCGAGATCTCCCTCGACGCGCTTGCCGCGCGGGCCGCGCAGCTGCGCACGGTCGAGCTCGTCGCGCCCACCCGCGGGCCGATCGGCAAGAGCACCGTCGAGGCGCTGCAGTCCGGCGTGGTCTACGGCTTCGCCGGTCAGGTGGACGGGCTGGTCCGCCGGCTGAGCGTCGCGCTGCACCCGCAGGACCCGGGCGCCGTCGAGGTGATCGCCACGGGCGGGCTGGCCACGCTGGTCATCGAGCACTGCGAGACCGTCACCCGCTACGAGCCCGACCTCACCCTCCTCGGGCTGCGGCTGATCTACGACCGCAACGTCTGAGGCCCCTACGCTTGGCGTTATGCAGCTACGGATCATGACCGAGCCGCAGCAGGGCGCGACGTACGACGACGTGCTGCGTGTCGCCAGGGCCACCGAGGAGTTGGGCTTCGACGCCTTCTTCCGCTCCGACCACTACCAGGCCTCCGGGTGCGACGGCCTCCCCGGCCCCACGGACGCGTGGACGACGCTGGCCGGGCTGGCCCGCGAGACCACCCGGATCCGCCTCGGCACGATGGTCAGCCCGGCGACGTTCCGTCTCCCCGGCCCGCTGGCGATCACCGTGGCGACGGTGGACGCGATGAGCGCCGGGCGCGTCGAGCTGGGCCTGGGCGCGGGCTGGTACGAGGCCGAGCATGCGTCCTACGGCATCCCGTTCCCCGACGCCCGCGAGCGCTACGACCGCTTCGAGGAGCAGCTGGCGATCATCGACGGGCTGTGGCGCACGCCGGTCGGGAAGAGCTTCGACTTCGACGGCAGGTACTACCGCCTCACCGACTCCCCGGCGCTGCCGAAGCCGGTGCAGTCGCCGCGGCCGCCGATCATCCTCGGCGGTTCCGGCAAGCGGCGCGGCGCGGCGCTGGCGGCCCGTTACGCGGACGAGTTCAACGTCCCGTTCCGTGGCCCGGCGGAGACCGGCGAGACGTTCGATCGGGTGCGGGCGGTTGCCACGCAACGGCCGCTGATCTACTCGGCGGCTCAGACGCTGTGTGTGGGTGTCGACGACGCGGAGGTGAAGCGCCGGGCAGCCGCCATCGGGCAGGATCCGGACGCGTTGCGCGGCAACGGCGGCCTCGTCGGCACGCCGGCGCAGGTGCTGGACGCCATCGGTGGCTTTGCCGAGTTCGGCGCCGAGCGGATCTACCTGCAGGTGATGGACCTGTCCGATCCGGCGCACGTCGAGCTCGTCGCCGCGGAGATCCTCCCGCACGTGTAGGCAGACCCAGCCGCTCGTCGGCCCCGCAAGTCCCCTCCTTGACGACAAACCCGAGCGACCCGCCTCCGGCCCCGTTCGGGCCGAGCAGCGGGACGGTCTCACCCGGCGCGATCGAGATGTCGATGTCGCGCACCGCCTGGACGGGACCCTGCGGCGCGCGGAAGGACTTCGTGAGCCCCGGCGAGCCGGATGCCCGTGATCGCCGGGCTGGCGAGGTTGCTCGTCATGGACAGGACTTTGCCGGACGCCGCGGCGCGAGGGCAGTGCGGGTACGGCTGGATCGGCCGCGACATTCGTCAAGGGCTTTCACCGCAAACGCGCTCGATAGGCTGACGCCGTGAGCGCGCCAGATCAGCCGACGGATCAGTCCGACACCGACGATCTACCCGAGCAGCTGCGCGTCCGCCGCACCAAGTACGACCGGCTGGCGGCCGATCCGTCCTCGGCCGTCTATCCCGTCGGCGTCGCCCGCACCCACTCCCTGGCGCAGGTGCGCGCGGCCTACCCGGACCTCCCCGCCGGCACGGAGACCGGCGATCTGGTCGGTGTCACGGGGCGGGTCATCTTCGTGCGCAACACCGGCAAGTTGTGCTTCGCGACCCTGCGCGAGGGGGGCGTCGAGCTGCAGGTCATGCTCTCCCTCGATCGGGTGGGGGCGGAGTCGCTCGCGGCGTGGAAGGCCGGTGCCGACCTCGGCGACCTGGTCTTCGTCCACGGCGAGGTGATCTCGTCCAAGCGGGGTGAGCTGTCGGTGCTCTCCGACAGCTGGCAGATCACGGCGAAGGCGTTGCGGCCGCT
>JAVHVL010000629.1:0-5427 GCA_032160565.1 Pseudonocardiales bacterium
GACGCCAAGTGGGGCGAGTCGGTGCTCGAGTTGATGGCAGCGGTCGACGAGTCGATTCCGCAGCCGGTCCGCGAGACCGAGAAGCCGTTCCTCATGCCCGTCGAGGACGTCTTCACGATCACCGGTCGTGGCACGGTCGTCACCGGCCGTATCGAGCGCGGTGTGCTGAAGGTCAACGAGACCGTCGACATCATCGGCATCCACCCGGAGAAGCAGACCACCACGGTCACCGGCATCGAGATGTTCCGGAAGCTCCTCGACGAGGGCCAGGCCGGTGAGAACGTCGGTCTGCTGCTCCGCGGCATCAAGCGCGAGGACGTCGAGCGCGGCCAGGTCGTCATCAAGCCCGGTACGACCACTCCGCACACCGACTTCGAGGCGAACGTCTACATCCTCTCGAAGGACGAGGGCGGCCGGCACACGCCGTTCTTCAACAACTACCGCCCGCAGTTCTACTTCCGCACGACCGACGTGACCGGCGTGGTGACCCTCCCCGAGGGCACCGAGATGGTCATGCCGGGCGACAACACCGAGATGACGGTCGCGCTGATCCAGCCGATCGCCATGGAGGAGGGGCTGCGCTTCGCAATCCGCGAGGGTGGCCGCACCGTCGGCGCGGGGCGCGTTACCAAGATCGTCAAGTAGCACCGCTTCCTGGGTGGATCTTGATACAACGGGTGCCGGATAGGGCCCGGTACGTATCGAGATCCGCCCGGGGAGATCGCTCCGGCACCGCCGCGAGCTTGTTCCTGAGGTAGCAGCACCGAGAACAGTGAAGGTGAGTCAGCCAGCATGGCCGGACAGAAGATCCGCATCAGGCTCAAGGCCTACGACCACGAGGCCATCGACGCCAGCGCACGCAAGATCGTCGAGACCGTGACGCGCACTGGCGCTCGGGTTGTCGGCCCCGTGCCGCTGCCGACCGAGAAGAACATCTACTGCGTCATCCGCTCGCCGCACAAGTACAAGGACAGCCGCGAGCACTTCGAGATGCGCACCCACAAGCGGCTCATCGACATCCTCGACCCGACGCCGAAGACGATCGACGCGCTCATGCGCATCGACCTGCCGGCCAGCGTCGACGTGAACATTCAGTAATGAGGCGACAGCGAGTGAGCATCGCAGGGCTCCCAGGGGCCCGAGGCGCGGAGCGAGCGCGGAACCGAACCAATGCAGCAGAGCGCGGAGATTCAGATCATGGCTAACGAAACCACGGGGATCCTGGGCGAGAAGCTCGGCATGACCCAGGTCTTCGACGACAACAACCGGATGGTCCCGGTGACGGTCGTCAAGGCCGGGCCGTGCGTCGTCACCCAGATCCGCACCCAGGAGAAGGACGGCTACACCGCCGTCCAGCTCGCGTACGGGCAGATCGACCCGCGCAAGGTCACCAAGCCGGTGGCCGGCCACTTCAAGGCCGCCGAGGTCACGCCGCGCCGCCACCTCGTCGAGGTGCGCACCGACTCGATCGAGGGCTACTCGATCGGGCAGGAGCTGGGCGCCGACGTCTTCGCCGACGGCGCGATGGTCGACGTCAGCGGCACCACCAAGGGCAAGGGCACCGCCGGCGTGATGAAGCGCCATGGGTTCCACGGCCTCGGCGCCGGCCACGGCACGCAGCGCAAGCACCGCGCGCCGGGCTCGATCGGCGCGTGCGCCACGCCTGGGCGCGTCTTCAAGGGGCTCAAGATGGCCGGCCGGATGGGTCACGAGACCCAGACGACGCAGAGCCTGACCGTGCACAAGGTCGACGCCGAGCGCGGCCTGCTGCTCATCAAGGGCGCCATCCCCGGTCCGAAGGGCGGGCTCGTGCTCGTCCGCTCCGCGGTGAAGGGAGCCTGATCATGGCGCTGTCACTCACGGTCCAGAACCCCGCCGACGCCAACGCGAAAGGCAGCACGATCGAGCTGCCCGCCGAGGTGTTCGACGTGCCGACCAACATCTCGCTCATCCACCAGGTGGTCGTCGCGCAGCTCGCGTCCGCTCGCCAGGGCACGCACTCGACGAAGACCCGCGGCGAGGTGCGCGGCGGTGGCACGAAGCCGTACCGCCAGAAGGGCACCGGCCGGGCTCGCCAGGGCTCGACCCGCGCCCCGCAGTTCGCCGGCGGTGGTGTGGTGCACGGCCCGCAGCCCCGCAACTACGACCAGCGCACCCCGAAGAAGATGAAGGCCGCCGCCCTGCGTGGTGCCCTCTCCGACCGGGCGCGCAACGACCGCCTGCACGTCGTCACCTCGCTCGTCTCCGGTGACGCGCCCTCCACGAAGGCCGCCGCCGAGATGCTGGCTAAGGTCGCCGGCTCCAAGCACGTGCTGGTCGTCGCGGAGCGCACGGACGCGCTCACCTGGAACAGCCTGCGAAACGTGCAGACGGTGCACCTGCTCGAGCCGGGGCAGCTCAACACCTACGACGTGCTGATCAGCGACGACGTCGTGTTCACCCAGGCCGCCCTCGAGGCGTTCCTGGCCGGCCCCAGCACGGGCAGGTCCGCGAAGGGTGCGGCCACCAGCGCCGAGCCCGAGGCCGAGGTCGCCGAAGCCGAGGCCATTGAAGCCGAGGTCGTGGCCGAGCCCATCGACGTCAAGAAGAAGGACGTCGACCCCAAGCCGGCCGCCAAGAAGGCACCCGCCAAGCAGGCGGCGCCCAAGCCGGCGGTCGCCGAGGACGCGGCCGGCGAGGACGCGGCCGGCGAGGGCGCGGCGAGTGCCGAGAGCGCCGAGAGCGTCGAGGCAACCGATGAGGAGCAGAGCTGATGTTTGACGATCCTCGCGACGTGCTGCTCGCTCCGGTCATCTCGGAGAAGAGCTACGGCCTGCTGGACGAGAACAAGTACACGTTCGACGTCCACCCGCTGGCCAACAAGACCCAGATCAAGATCGCGGTCGAGAAGGTGTTCAACGTCAAGGTCACCGACGTGAACACCCTCAACCGGCAGGGCAAGCGCAAGCGCACCCGGTTCGGTTACGGCCAGCGCAAGGGCATCAAGCGCGCGATCGTCACGCTCCGCGCCGGCGACCGCATCGACGTGTTCGGACAGATTGGCTGATGATGGCTACCGGAATGAATGCTCGCCTCCGCTTCGCGGACCAAGTTCGGCACGGGGGTTCGGTCTGATGGCTATTCGTAAGTACAAGCCGACCACCCCGGGCCGCCGCGGCGCCTCGGTGGCGGACTTCGCCGAGATCACGCGTGACACCCCGGAGAAGTCGCTGGTCCGCCCGCTGCACAGCAAGGGCGGCCGCAACAACTCCGGCAAGATCACGACGCGGCACCAGGGCGGCGGGCACAAGCGCGCCTACCGGGTGATCGACTTCCGGCGCCACGACAAGGACGGCGTGCCGGCGAAGGTCGCGCACATCGAGTACGACCCCAACCGCACCGCGCGCATCGCGCTGCTGCACTACGCCGACGGGGAGAAGCGCTACATCCTCGCGCCGCGGCTGCTGAAGCAGGGCGACCGCATCGAGAACGGGCCGAGCGCGGACATCAAGCCGGGTAACGCTCTGCCGCTGCGCAACATCCCGGTCGGTACCGTCGTGCACGCCATCGAGCTGCGCCCGGGCGGCGGTGCCAAGATCGCCCGCTCCGCAGGCGCCAGCGTCCAGCTCGTCGCCAAGGACGGTCCGTACGCCCAGCTGCGTATGCCGTCCGGCGAGATCCGCAACGTCGACCTGCGCTGCCGCGCCACGGTCGGCGAGGTCGGCAATGCCGAGCAGTCGAACATCAACTGGGGCAAGGCCGGCCGCATGCGCTGGAAGGGCAAGCGCCCGACCGTCCGCGGCGTCGCGATGAACCCGGTCGACCACCCGCACGGAGGCGGTGAGGGCAAGACGTCCGGTGGGCGTCACCCGGTGAACCCAGCCGGTAAGCCCGAGGGCCGCACGCGTCACAAGAAGGCCAGTGACGCCCTGATCGTCCGCCGCCGCAAGACCAACAAGAAGCGCTGATCCCCAGAGGGGCCACGGAATTATGCCACGCAGTCTGAAGAAGGGTCCGTTCGTCGACGACCACCTGCTCAAGAAGGTCGACGAGCAGAACGACAAGAACACCAAGAACGTGATCAAGACCTGGTCGCGTCGCTCGACGATCATCCCCGACATGCTCGGGCACACGATCGCCGTGCACGACGGTCGCAAGCACGTTCCGGTGTTCGTCACCGAGGGCATGGTCGGCCACAAGCTCGGCGAGTTCGCCCCGACGCGGACCTTCAGGGGCCACGTCAAGGACGACCGTCGCGCGCGGCGCGGCTGACAGGTAACGGAGAGATGAAGATGACTGCCCAGCGACACTTGTGGAGCGAGCAATGACCCAGCCACAGACCGACGAGGTCCGCACCGCGTTCGCGCGGGCGACCCACGTCCGCGTCACGCCCATGAAGGCGCGCCGCGTCATCGACCTCATCCGCGACCTGCCGGCGAGCCAGGCACTCTCGGTGCTGAAGTTCGCGCCGCAGGCTGCCAGCGAGCCGGTCGCGAAGGTCCTGGCCAGCGCGATCGCCAACGCCGAGCACAACTTCCAGCTCGACCCGGA
Source organism: Pseudonocardiales bacterium (assembly GCA_032160565.1). Lineage (GTDB taxonomy): Bacteria > Actinomycetota > Actinomycetes > Mycobacteriales > Jatrophihabitantaceae > RYN-117. The sequence goes on from JAVHVL010000629.1 coordinate 4,531, forward strand.
GACGCTCATCGTCTCGCGGGCCTACGTGGACGAGGGCCCGACGCTGAAGCGGTTCCAGCCGCGGGCGCAGGGGCGGGCGTACCGCATCCGCAAGCGCACGAGCCACATCACGATCGAGGTCGAGAGCATCGACACGACCGCAGGCAAGAAGGGACGTACCCGCTGATGGGTCAGAAGGTCAACCCCAACGGGTTCCGTCTCGGCATAACCACCGACTGGAAGAGCCGCTGGTTCGCCGACAAGCAGTACGCCGAGTACGTCAAGGAGGACGTGGCGATCCGCCGGCTGATGTCCAAGGGCATGGAGCGCGCGGGCATCGCCAAGGTCGAGATCGAGCGCACCCGCGACCGCGTCCGCGTCGACATCCACACTGCTCGCCCCGGCATCGTGATCGGCCGCCGTGGCGCCGAGGCCGACCGCATCCGTGGCGAGCTGGAGAAGCTCACGAACAAGCAGGTGCAGCTGAACATCCTCGAGGTCAAGAACCCCGAGGGTGACGCCCAGCTGGTGGCCCAGGGCGTTGCGGAGCAGCTGTCCAACCGCGTCAGCTTCCGCCGTGCGATGCGCAAGAGCATGCAGTCGACGCTGAAGAGCCCGGGCGTCAAGGGCATCCGGGTGCAGTGCTCGGGCCGGCTGGGCGGTGCCGAGATGTCGCGGTCGGAGTTCTACCGCGAGGGTCGCGTCCCGCTGCACACGCTGCGCGCCGACATCGACTACGGCTTCTACGAGGCCCGCACGACCTTCGGCCGCATCGGCGTCAAGGTCTGGATCTACAAGGGCGACGAGGTCATGACGCGCGAGGAGCAGGCCGCCCAGGCCGCGCTGCGCGCCCGTGACCAGCGCAACCGCCGCCCGAGCCGGCCGTCCCGCTCCGGCGGCAGCAACCCGGCCCGTGAC
>JAVHVL010000013.1:0-2936 GCA_032160565.1 Pseudonocardiales bacterium
CGCCGGGTGCTTGCCCTCGGTCGTCTGGCGGCGCCCGGACAGCGCGATCGCGAGCTTCGGGGTGAGCGGGAGCGCTTGGCAGTCGCCGACCTGGAAGCGGGAGGCGACCGGCACGTCGATCCCACCCACCGAGGTAAGCGTCGCGGTGATCTGCATCGGAGCGCAACTCGTCGGGTTAACCATGAAGCCGGATCGGTTCATCGTCACGTTGATCTTCTGGATGTCGAGCGGGATCCCCTTGAGGATCGTCGGGATCGGATCCGAGACCACCGTGACATGCGCATCGACCGGGTCGACGAACAGCGCCGCGCGCACAACCACCGTGCCGAGGTCGAACGGACCGGCCTGCGCCGGCACCACGATCGACAGGCTGAACGGCGCGCCCTTGTATGGGCCCGCCAGATACACGGCCGTCGGCGCCTTCCCCGGCTGAGGAACGTGCAGCGGGCTTGTCCCCGCCCCGGCAGCGATCGTCGTCTGCCCGACCTGGGATGCGGCCGAGCACGTACCCGACGCCGCTTGAGCGTCGGCGCAAAGCGGCACGCTTCCGACGTGCGCGAGCAGGCCGGGCGGCAGCGTGATTTTCATCGAGGTGATGTCCTGCTGGCCGTTCGGCCGGCCGACGTTGAGCACGAACGCTGATGACCCGCCCGCGGTCGGGTTGGTGACCCCGGCGTCCAGGGTGGGCTCGAACTTGCCGGCTAGGTCGCAGTTCTGGTCGACCGTGAACGAGCTGTCGGACTCGACCGGAGCCGCGTCGGGAGCCGAGTACGGCGTCAGGAAGGCGCGCGTGGTGTAGATGCCACACGCCTTCGGGGTGCGCAGCGGTGCCCGGGCGCCGCCCTTGAATTGCAGGCGCAGGTGGTTGAACGGCAGTGCCGGGTTGTTGTCAAAAGTCGCCGTGACCCGTCCGGTGGCGGGGTCGACGCCGAGTTCACCGGGAAGCTTGATGAGCAAGCCGCGCTCCTGGGATTGCAGCTCGAGGAAGATCCGGAACATCCGCCCGGAGTTGGGATCGTCGGACTGCTGAGTGCCGACGTAAATGCCGCCGGTGAGAGTCTCGTCGAGCAACGGGGTCTGCAGCGAGACGTCACCGATCCGCGACGCGTCCGGACAGGTGACCGGGTCGTTGGTGTGCAGGCCGAGCTCGGCGTCTGTGCAGCCGACAAGCCCGTCCGCCGAGGACGGCGAAATCGTGACGCCTTCGGGCAACGCGACGGTCGCCTTCTTCAGCGGCGGGGTCGCCAGCCCGTCTGGGTTCCCGTCGGTCTGCGGGACCGTCAGATCAGCTCCGAGGCCGAACGGCGCGCCGGCCTGACGAGTGTCCGAGGTCGTGGTGAACGCCGGGTCGAAGCGCAGCTTGTCGCACCCCGTCAATGTCTGCGGATCGGACGTTGCCGATGCGAAGAGCTCCGGGTGATTCCACGTGTTGTAGGTGAGGGTTGCGCTCCGCGGAACACCGCATTCGGCCGGATTGGAGATGAATGGCCGTCGCGGAACGCCGGCCTCATGTCCGGGGACGGAGTTTCCGTCTGTCGGGCTGAATCGAAGCGCGTCGTGGCTCGGGTCTGCGGGCACGCCCCAAATCGTGAGGTTGGTGCCGTAGAGCGGAAGCTCGTCGAAGGAGTTGGGCACGGTCATGGTCAGGCCGTAGTCGCCGTCGGTGCGGACGGACGCGACGATGCGCGCCGTCGTGGTCTGCGCGATGTTGGTGCCGAACGCTGCGACTTCGCCTCGGTTGGGAACCATGTTGAAGATGCCGTTGTTGGCGACGAGCAGGCCAACGATTCCCTGAAAGTTCACATAGACGTCCATGACCCCGACCTGCGACGCCGTCGGGCAGTGGTACTTCGACAGTTCCGCGGGGGTGCAGGTCGCGACCGTGGTGGGATTGCCGACGAGTCCGGGCGGGAGCTGGACGGTGACGTTCTTCGCCGGACCGCCGGCCATACGGGTATTGCCCGCGCCGTCGTCCCGGGTGTTGAGGAAGAAGCTTGTCGAGACGTCGTCGTGGGCGCCGGCCTGCAGGTTCGAGACTCCGGCGGAGAAGGACGCGATGCCCGGCACGCCGTACTCGTCAGCGCTCGCGACCTGTGCTCCGAGCAGCAGGGCGCTGGTTGCGGCGAGGAGCGCCACGATGATGGTTCGTGCCGAGCGAACGACGCTCGCCCGTGTCTCGCTGGTGTTCATCATGTCCCTCGGTCGGTCGTGATTTGGGTGCGAGCGCGCGTCAGCCATTCCGGCCCGCCTTTCGTGCCTTCGTGCTCCGGGCGGCCGCTCGGTGCAGGCTGACGCGAAGCGTCCTCGGCTTGGCGAGACCGGCCAGCCGGATCTCGAAGTGCACGCGCAGCCGGCCGCTGGATGCCAGCTGCTTGCGGGCAGCCGCCGACAGGGTCAGCGTCGGCCGAATGGTCCCAGCCTTGGCGATGGTTCGCGTGAACCTGGCGAAGGTCGAGATGTCGCCGCGGAGTGCGCCGTAGGCGCGGACCGCGAGGGTGCCGGTGCCGCCGGCCTTGACCGTCAGCGTCACTTTGCCGGTGCGGGCAAACTTTTTCATCGCGGCGGAGTTGAGGCGGGAGACCGAGAGCGTGACTGTTCTTGGCCGTGGCGCCGGATGCGCGTTTCCGGGTCCGACAAACGACTGGCTACTGGCCGCGGGATCCTGGGCGGAAAGTGTCAACGGGCCTTGGCATCCGTCACCCGAGCACTGGCCGGCCGGGGGCGTGACTGGAAATCCGCCGCCGCTACGTGCGTCGTAGATGTCCCGGTTGGAATCGCCGTCCTGTGGGACCAGCTGATCGTTGGTCTGGAGGAAGACGTCCCGTCCGCCGGGATCGACGGCGGCGAGGCCGCCTCCGGTCCCGGTGCCCGCCGAGATCAGCGAGATGTTGCCGTCGTTCCATTCATAGACGTCTTCGAGGTTGTTGCTGTCGCCG
>JAVHVL010000490.1:0-3812 GCA_032160565.1 Pseudonocardiales bacterium
CGAGCCGGGCGATCAGCGCCTCCGGGCCGCTCGGCGCGGCCGGGCACGGTGACGGGGCGCTGGTGGCGGGCTCGCGCGCGCTCGGCTGACACGCCAGTGGGGCGCGGAGCGTGTGCATGGCGGGCGCGCCGCCGCACTACATCTTGAGCAGGTGCGGCGTCTGAGCCAGATCCGGCGCGTGGCGTGATGATCGGGATGCGCGTGGTCGTCGCTTCGGCTGCGTCGGCGAACGGCGGCGGGTAGACCGGATCGTCGGCGAATGCGTCGTCGAAAAAGGCCACCAGCACCCCCTTCGCTGACCTCGGCAGTTCGTCACTCGGCAGTTCGTCCACGCCCCGCCGGCGCGGGGCACACCTGAACCGCACACCGCCACGAAAGCGGGCGATCCGGCCAGGCGGCGGATCACGACACCTTACGAGACCGGCCCGCGGCCGGCTACGCCGGTGCCAGCCGGCTGCCAGCGCCTCGCTTGCTTTGGAGCGGACCGAGGTCGTCCCCTATGCTTGGCGGGTCTCCCAGCGGGGCTAGCATGATTGCGGTTCGCCGAGCGACGCTCGCAAGGCGAGCAGGTATACCGCCCTCATCGTCTAGAGGCCCAGGACGCCGCCCTTTCAAGGCGGTAGCACGGGTTCGAATCCCGTTGGGGGCACGCAGCACGTCCAAGCCCGCTCGTCGGGTCGAGGCCCCGTAGCTCAGTTGGTTAGAGCGCCGCCCTGTCACGGCGGAGGTCGCCGGTTCAAGTCCGGTCGGGGTCGCCATGCACGACAAGCCAGCGCTGCTCGTGGTCGCCCACGGCACGAAGTCGGCTGCCGGATCGGCCACCACCGCAGCCCTGCTCACCGCGATCGCCGCGGCGCGCCCCGACGTCTCGGTGTCGCTGTGCTTCCTGGACGTGGTCGGGCCGAGCCTGCCCGACGCGCTGGAGCTTGCCAGTGGCCCGACGGTCCTCCTGCCGCTGCTGCTGTCGACCGGGTTCCACGTGCTCACCGACATCCCCGCGGCGGTGGCCAGCCGCCCGGGCGCGGTGATCGCTCGACACCTTGGCCCCGACCCGCTGCTCGTCGACGCCCTCGTCGATCGGCTCGCGGAGGCCGGGCACGGCGGCGCGGCATCGACGGTGCTGGTCGGCGCCGGGTCCAGCCGCGCGGAAGCCGCCGCCGAACTGGCGGAGACCGGCGCGCTGCTGTCCGCCCGCGTGCGGCGACCGGTCACCGTGCTGACGATGGCCAGCGACCTGCGTCGCGGACTCACTGCGCAGCGGCCTCCGGTCGAGGTCGCCACGTATCTGCTCGCCGAGGGGCAATTCGTCAGCACGCTGCGCGACGCCGCCGACGGGATCGCCACCGTCGCAGAGCCGATCGGCGTACACCCCGCGCTGGTAGCGCTGGTCTGGGCGCGCTACGACGCGGCGGTGGATTGAACCCGTCGGCGCATTCCTCCGTGCCAACAGCTGATCCCCAGGAGGCTCCCATGACCATCCGCATCGTCTTCGGTGCCACGGTCGCCGCACTGGCACTCGTCACCGCGTGCTCGAGCAGCAGCAAGTCGAACAGCAGCACGCCGAGTAGCACGCCGGCGGGGAGCGGGGCGTCGTCCTCCGGCGTCACGATCTCGTCGAACGGCAGCACCCTCACCGGCCCGGACGGCCACACGCTGTACGCCAATACGGTCGACACGGCATCGAAGATCACCTGCACCGGCGCGTGCGCGAACCTGTGGCCGCCGGTCATCGGAAAGCCCAGCGCCGGCAAGGGGGTCCCGGCCGGCATGCTCGCTACGGCAACCCGTCCGGACGGGACCACGCAGGCGACCTTCGGCGGCCACCCGCTCTACGAGTTCGCCGCCGACAAGGCTGCGGGCGACCAGAAGGGCCAGGGGATCGCCGACCAGGGCGGGACCTGGCACGTGGCGACCGTTTCCGGGGGCGCACCCTCCACCCCATTGAGTACCGTGCCGTCCAGCTCGTCCACCGGCTACAACTACTGAGCCCCGGCCACTGAGCCTGAGGCGCGCCGGTGGGGTCCGGTAGACTTCGCCAGGTTCCGGGCGGCGGTGACGCCCCCGGCGCGGCCAGGTAGCTCAGTTGGTACGAGCGACCGCCTGAAAAGCGGTAGGTCGGCGGTTCGACCCCGCCCCTGGCCACCGCGAGACCCCGTTGTTGGGCTACGGCTAGCGATTCGGGGTTTGTTGATGCCTGGAAGCTACCTGGTAGCCACTGCTCCGATTCGCTCGGACAGCATCGGACGGCTAGGGGCCGCACCGATCGAATGCCCACGGCACCCGAGCGTGAGCATGAGCATGAGGAACGGGACCCAGGACCGGTGGCCGCGATCGCACGGCTTTCCAGCGAATCGACACCATCGAGCGAGAACTGGCCGAAACCCGCGGCCGCCTTGGACGCCGCCGAGGCAGCGCTCGCATCGATACCTTCCCCGATGCCGTCGCCGGACGCGTACACGACAGAGCAGCTCGCCCACACCCTCGGCCTGTCCCGGGCGGGAGACCCTAGGCACCACGGCGAGCGCTCCCGCTCCGGACGCCGCCGCGCGGTTTGGCTCCACGCCAGGCACGGGTAGGTGCAGAGGCAAGACAATTTCCGCGGACGGCATGCCATGGGGAAACCGATCGGGACAAGGGGGTGCGGTGATGTACGACCTCCAGGAGAACGAGTCCGCTGCGCCTGAGTCCGCTACGCCTGACGAGTTCGATGCACTGCCCGACGACGCGGTTTCCGCGCAGTCCGCCGAGCCGCACCTGCGCCCTGAGATGCTGCGCGCGCTGTCGGCTGCCAGCCGAGCGCTGGGCGAAGCGCAGGGCGTTCGGAGCGTGCTGGAACTCGTCAGCGCACTGAGCGTGGGTGCCGTGCTCGGCGTGGACGAAGCGAGCGTGACCGTGCGCCGGCCGAACGGCCGATTGGAAATGATCGCCCCGACCGGCGCGATGGCCGAGCGCGCCGACCAGCTGCAGTTCCAGACCGGTGGCGGCCCGTGCATCGACGTGGTGCGCAGCGAGCAGCGCCGCATCAGGGCGGACGACATCGCCGCGGACGAGCGCTGGCCCGCGCTGCGGCGCATGGCCGGCGAACTCGCTGTGCGGAGCATCCTGTCCATCCGGCTCTCCGGCGACGACGACGAGGGCGCGGTGGAGGGGCTGAACCTGTATTCGCGCACACCACACGCGTTCGCCGGCGTGGCCGAGCTGAGCGGGGAGCTGTTCGGTGCGCATGCCGCCGTAGCACTCCGCGCCGCCCGGCATCGCGAGCAGGTGGTGAACCTGCACCGCGCGCTCGAGACGAACCGCGACATCGGTGTCGCGATGGGGATCATCATGGCGCGCCGGCTGGTCACGCGGGGCCAGGCGTACGAGCTGCTCCGCCGCGCCAGCCAGCACAGCCAGCGCAAGCTCGCCGACATCGCCGCCGAGGTCGCCGATATCGGAATCCTGGAGTTCGACCCGACCTGACGCGGCTACGCTGCTTGCGAGGCGGCAGCGGCCGTCGTCAGGGAGTTGACAGCGTGACGGACAAGGCGCGCATCTTGGCGCGGCTCGCGTACCTGGTCGCCGCGGACGACCAGCGCGAGGCCCTTGCTGGGCGCCTCGCCGAAGCGTGCCGCCTCATCCTGGCCGTCTCGGGCGCCGCGATCACCGTCGAGAACACCACGATGGAACGCATGACCCTCTGCGCGACCAGCGATGACGCCGCGCGGCTGGAGGATCTGCAGGAGGTGCTCGGCGAGGGGCCGAGCCACGACGCCTTCACCTCCGCCACCGCGGTCATCACTGCCCTCGACGACGCCGAAGGGCGCTGGCCG
>JAVHVL010000090.1:0-3030 GCA_032160565.1 Pseudonocardiales bacterium
GTGCCGACACGTTGCCCGGGATCAGCTTCACCCGGCTGGGGTCCAGCGCCAGGGTGATGCTCGTGCAGGTGCCCGTGGGATCGGCGCATCCCCCCTGCGAGTCGACCTTCACCTTGCGGACGCTGCCGACGATGATGCCGCGCTCCTTCACGTCCGACTGGGTGAGCAATTGGTTGCCGGTGTGGTCGGTCTTGAGCGTGACGAGCACGACCTTCGTGAACGCCTTGTTGTAGAACGCGATCGACAGCCCGACGAGCGCGAAGATCAGCGCGATGAAACCCAGCCCGAGCAGCCTGCGCCGCAGGATCGTGCCGATGCTCTCTCTCGCCATGGCCGCTACCCCGCCAACCTGACGCTGACGTTCGAGCCCCAGATCGCCAGGGAGAGGAACAGGTCGAACACGTTGATCGCGACGATCGCCGTGCGCACCGCCTTGCCGACCGCGATGCCGACGCCGGCCGGGCCGCCCTTGGCGGTGTAGCCGTAGTAGCAGTGCGTCAACACCACGACGACGGCGAAGACGAGCACCTTGAAGAAGGACCAGATGACGTCGCCCGGCGGCAGGAAGTAGTGGAAGTAGTGGTTGTACGTGCCCGGTGACGCATGGTTGTAGTTGACGACGATCAGCTCGCTGGCAAGGTACGAGGACAGCAGGCCGATGACGTAGAGCGGAATGACGGCGATGAACCCGGCGATGATCCGGGTGGTCACGAGGAACGGCACGCTGGGCACGGCCATGACCTCGAGTGCGTCGATCTCCTCGCTGATGCGCATGGCGCCGAGCTGCGCGGTGAAGCCGCAGCCGACCGTCGCCGAGAGGGCCAGACCGGCGACCAGCGGCGCGATCTCACGCGTGTTGAAGAACGCCGAGATGAAGCCACTGATCGGCCCCAGCCCGAGCTGATTCAGGGCGGCGTAGCCCTGCAGCCCGACCTCCGTGCCGGTGAAGAACGACATGAACGCGATGACGCCGACCGTGCCGCCGATGATCGCGAGCGCACCGCTGCCGAACGCCACTTCCGACAGCAGGCGCAGCGTCTCCTTCTTGTAGCGGCGCAGTGTGCGCGGGGTCCAGGCGAGCGCCTTGATGTAGAAGATCATCTGCTCGCCGAGGTCGTCGAGCATGCCGAGGGGTGCGTTGACCATCCGGCGCACGCTCGCTACGACGTCGGTCATTGCTCGACTCCGGTGCCGGCTTCGGTAGCCATCAGGACCCCTTGGCCGGCACGACCTGGAAGTACACGGCCGTGACGACGAAGTTGACGAAGAACAGCAGCAGGAACGTGATGACGACGGACTGGTTCACCGCGTCACCCACACCCTTCGGCCCGCCGCCGGCGTTGAGGCCTTTGTAGGAGGCGACGACGGCCGCGATGATGCCGAAGATGAACGCTTTGAGTTCACCGGTGTAGACGTCCGGCAACTGGGCGAGCGCGGAGAAGCTGGCCAGGTATGCGCCGGGCGTGCCGCCCTGCAGCACGACGTTGAAGAAGTAACCGCCCGCGACGCCGACGACCGACACCAGGCCGTTCAGCGCGACGGCGACGAGGGTGCAGGCGAACACGCGCGGCACGACGAGGCGCTGCACCGGTGAGATGCCGAGCACCTCCATCGCGTCGATCTCGTCACGGATCTTCCGGCTGCCGAGGTCCGCGCAGATCGCCGAGCCGCCGGCACCGGCGATGAGCAGTGCCACGACGATCGGGCTGGCCTCGCGAACGATCGCCAGCACGCTCGCCGCACCGGTGAACGACTGGGCGCCCACCTGCCGGGACAGGCTGCCGATCTGCAGGGCGATGACGGCGCCGAACGGGATCGAGACCAGCGCCGTCGGGACGATCGTGACGCTGGCGATGAACCACGCCTGCTGGATGAACTCGCGAAACTGGAAAGGGCGGCGAAACATCAGCCGGCCCACGTCGAGGAACAGCGCGAACAGGCGACCCGCCTGCGCGACGCCAGCCGTCGGCGATACCGACGCCATCAGCCCCGCCCGAGCGGGAGATCCTGCGTGGCGTCCTCGGGCCGTGGCGGTACGGCGCCGACGAACTCCCCGCGCGCTTCGAGCTCCTCACGGTGCTCCTGGTCGAGGACGTCGCGGATGGCCTGCTGCGCGGACAGCGGCAGCGTGTGCAGCATCTCGAGCACGCGCTTCTGCCGGCGCCCGGCGGCCTTGCGCTCCGGCAGGCCGGGTGAGGGCTGGATCTGCGGCGGGACGCCACCGCCGATACCGCCCTTGGGCGCGGCCATGGGGTGCGGGGCAGGGGCCCCCTCCAACGAGGCGAGCTCGGCCGCGACCTGCGCGGAGTCCTTCTCCTCCGACATGCCGATCGGCCCCTCGCGACGGCCGTTGAGGAACTGCTTGACCACCGGCTCCTCGCTGGTGAGCAGCACCTCGCGCGGCCCGAACATCACCAGTTCGCGACGGAACAGCATGCCGAGGTTGTCCGGCACCGTGCGCGCCGTCCCGATGTCGTGGGTGACGATCAGGAACGTGGCGTCCGTCTGGGCGTTGAGGTCGATGATCAGCTGGTTCAGGTAGGCCACGCGCACCGGGTCGAGGCCGGAGTCCGGCTCGTCGAAAAGGATGATCTCGGGATCCAGGACAAGGGCGCGCGCCAGCCCTGCCCGCTTGCGCATACCGCCGGAGATCTCGCCGGGGAGCTTCTTGTCGGTGCCCGCCAGGCCGACCATGTCCAGCTTCTCGTTGACGATGTCGCGGATCTCCTTCTCCGACTTGCGGGTGTGCTCGCGCAGCGGGAAGGCGATGTTGTCGTACAGGTTCATCGAGCCGAACAGGGCGCCGTCCTGGAACAGCACGCCGAACAGCTTGCGGGTCTCGTACAGCTTGTGCTCGGAGCAGTGGGCGATGTCGACGTCGCGGATGATGATCGAGCCCTTGTCAGGCTTGAGCAGGCCGATCAGGGACTTCAGGAAGACCGACTTGCCGGTGCCCGAGGGACCCAGCAGCACCGAGATCTCCCCCGGCGGCAGGGTGAGCGTGACGTCGCTCCAGATGTTCTGACTCCC
>JAVHVL010000162.1:0-7796 GCA_032160565.1 Pseudonocardiales bacterium
CAGCAGCGCCGCGGTGTCCCGGCAGGCCCGTTCGTGGGCCAGCTGCCGGGTCTCGACCTCGCCGATGGCGGTGTGTTCCACGGTGGGCAGCCGGCGCTTCTGGGTCTCCAGTTCGCGCAGGAGGTCCAGTACCTCCTCATCCGTGGAGGGGGTCAGGTCCAGGGCCTGGAGGTCGTCGACGAGTTCGGCGAGGCGGGCGAGCAGCACCCGCGGCCCGGCACCGGCGTCTTCTGAGAACATGCGTTCAATATAGCAGGACCATCCGACACGATCAAGCTGTTTGCCCATATTCCGTAAGGCAATTCTCGGAAAGTGATCTGGATAGCCGCGCAACCAAGAGCGCAACCGCAAGCCGGCAACGGATACGAAGCAACGACCAAACAACCTCTGTCGCTGCGCTTTTCAAACGGGAGCGCAACGCGCGCCGGCGACACGACGCGAGCCAGAGCGATACGACCTCTGTCGCTGCGCTTTTCAACCTGGAGCGCAAACGCGAGGCGGCGACGCGACGCGAGCCAGAGCGATACGACCTCCGTCGCTGCGCTCTTTGCTTGTTCACCCCGACAACGGAACGAACCGAACCCGCCACGACACCGGCGTAGCGCGCAGCACATACTGCGGCAGCACCCCCGGCCCGCACGACGCCGTGCCCAACCCGTTCTGCGCCACGTCGACATTCACGTACACCCGCGACCCGGCCACCAGATCCGAGGAATGCCGCGCCACATCGAGATCCTCACTCGTCCAGCGCCGCACCGTCAGCTCGAACGTCGGACCACCGTCGATCCGCATGCCACCCTCGGGCCCTCGCAGCTGCGCCCAGCGCACCGCGCGACGGTTGCCGTTCTCCTGCGGGAACGGGTACGGCGTCTGCATCTCGTCGACCCCGAGCCGGTACCGCCCGATGCGCGCGGCCTGCCTGCTGTCGGCGTACGCCTCGCCCGGTCCGGCCCCGAACCATTCGACGTCGGCGACGCTCGCCGGCAGCGCCATGCGCAACCCGAGCCGGGGGAGCGGCGCCGTCCACTCGCCGTCCGGTGCCACGTCAACCTGCAGCTCGAGCGCCGAATCGTCCTGCGTCCATCGGTAGGTCGCGAACATGCCGATATCGGTCGCCGCGGCAGCCACCCGCGAGTGCAGGACGAGCGAGTCGTCCGTCCACTGCGTGTCGACGATCCGGTGGGTGAGGCGGTCCAGGCCGACGGCGCGCCACAACACCTCGACGGACTCGCCGTGCTCCGCATAGTCGTTGTCCGTAGGCGCCCGCCACAGATCCAGTTGCGGCCCGTGGACCGGCAGCGCACCCAGCCGGCGCAGCACACCCGACCCGTCGAACAGCGACCGGTCGAGGCGCGAGCGCCGCCGCGACGGTGCGAGCGCCGCCGCCACCTGTCCTTGACCCGCCGCCACCTGTCCTTGACCCGCCGCGATCTCGTGCCCGGCCGCGGCCCACGGTGCATCCGCGGCGAGGACGGCACGAACCGTCACCCATCCCTCACCCGCTGCGTCCGCGAGCGGCGGCAGGTCGACGGTCGCCGAGGCGTCCGGCCCCAGAGCAGGCAGCCGCAGCTCGCCGCCCGCGACCGCGGCACCGTCCACCTCGTGCGACCACACGAAGCGCAGACCGGACGTGTCCGCGAAGTCCTGCAGGTTCTCCACCGTGACCGAGCCGCCCTCGATCGTGATGCGGACCGGCGCGATCACCGCCTTGAGCTCGAGGAGTCCGGGGGAGGGCGTCCGGTCGGCGAACAGGAGCCCGTCCAGCACGAAGTTGCCGTCATGCACCGGCTCGCCGAAGTCGCCGCCGTAGGCGAAGTACTCGCGCCCGTCCACTGTGAACTGGCGGATGCCGTGATCGATCCACTCCCACACGAAGCCGCCCTGGCAACGCGGGTGCTCCTCGAACAGCTGCTGGTACTCCAGCAGCCCGCCGGGTCCGTTGCCCATCGCGTGCGCGTATTCGCAGAGCACGAAGGGGAGGCCGCGGCGGTGCCCGTCCGCTGCCGGATCCACGGTCACGGGCTCCTCGTGGCGGCCGATCGCCTCGACCTCCGCGTGCGTCGCGTACATCCGGCTGTACATGTCGACGTATGCCGAATCCCAGTCACCCTCGTAGTGCACGGGGCGGCTCGGGTCGCGCTGGTGCGTCCACTCCGACATAGCCGGCAGGTTGCGCCCCGTGCCGCTCTCGTTGCCGAGCGACCAGATGATCACCGACGGATGGTTCTTGTCGCGCTCCACCGTGCGCTGCATCCGGTCCAGCATCGCCGGCAGCCAGCGCGGATCGTCACTCGGGTTGCCGCGCCACTCGACGACGGAGAAGCCGTGCGTCTCGAGGTCGCACTCGTCCACGACGTACAGGCCGTACTCGTCGCACAGGTCGAGGAAGTCCGGGTGCGGCGGGTAGTGGCTGGTGCGCACGGCGTTGATGTTGTGCTGCTTCATCAACCGCACGTCCCGCAGCATGTCCTCGGCCGTCACGGCGCGGCCGCGGTCGGGGTTCCACTCGTGGCGGTTCACGCCACGCATGAGGATGCGCCGGCCGTTCACCGTCAGCAAGCCGTGCTGCACCACCACGGTGCGGAACCCGATTCGCAGCGAGATCCGCTCGCCGCCCGCACTCAGGGTGGCGTCGTACAGCCGAGGCTGCTCCGCCGACCACGGCTGCACCGCCGGCAGCCGATGCGGACCGGCCGCCGGCACGTCCATGAGCCCGAGCTCGGGCACGGACAGCGTCGCCGGCACATCGGTGTCCACGCGCAGCGTGCCCGCACCCGTCGTGTGGTCGTAGTCGGAGTGCACGAAGAAGTCGTCGATCGAGCCGGCCGGACGGGCGATCAGCGTGACGTCGCGGAAGATCCCGGACAGCCACCACATGTCCTGGTCCTCGAGGTAGCTCGACGGCGACCACTGGTGCACCCGCACCGCGAGCACGTTCCCGGCCGGGCGCAGCAGCGCGCCCACCTCGAACTCGGTGGGCAACCGGCTCCCCGTGGACCAGCCCAGCTCGCTGCCGTTCAGCCACACGGTGAAGGCGGAGTCCACACCGAGGAAGCGCAGCACCGCCGATCCACCCGGCCAATCGGCCGGCAGCTCGAACGTGCGCCGGTACATGCCGGTCGGGTTCTCGTCCGGCACGAACGGGGGATCGACGGGGTACGGATACCGGACGTTGGTGTAGGCGGGCAACCCGTGCCCCTGCAGCTGCCAATGCCCAGGAACCTCGATCTCGCCCCAACCGCGATCGTCCACGTCGAGGTGCGCGAGTTCGTCGGTGGACAGGCCGGCGCGGGGCGCCATGAGCAATCGCCACCGGCCGTTGAGGTCCACGCGCATCGCGTCGGAGCCGGCGTACGCGCGGGGCGCCCGCCGCCCGACGCCGGGCTCGACACTGGTCAGCGCCGCCGGCATCCGTCGCGATGTGCCCTCGTCCACGACCCGTCCAACCTCCGGCTTCCGGCACCCCACAGCGCCCAGACCACCGTACTCCACCACAATCGCACATACTCCGACAGCCGAGCTGCCCCACCGGACGCCCCGTCGTAGCGTGATGGCGTGACGAACTTCGAGAGCGACTTCGCAACGCGGCACATCTACGGGGACCCCGCGGCCCCCGTCACCATCGTCGAGTTCGGCGACTTCGAGTGCCCCTACTGCGCCGCCGCGAAGCCGATCCTGCGGCAGCTCGTGGACACCTCGCCGGGCGAGGTGCGGCTGGCGTTCCGCCACTTCCCCCTCTTCGACCCGCACCCGCACGCGCTGACGGCCGCGCTCGCTGCGGAGGCCGCCGGCGCGCAGGGTGCGTTCTGGCCGATGCACGACTCGCTGTTCAAGCACCAGGCCCGGCTCGGCGACGAGGACCTCGCCCGGTATGCCGTCCAGCTCGGCCTGGATCCGACCCGCATCGTGGGGGACGGGGCGCAGGAGTTCGGCGACGCGGTCGAGGCGGACTACGCCGCCGGCGCCGAGCTCGGCGTGCACGGCACGCCGACCCTGTTCGTGGACGGCGAGGCTTACACCGGCCGGGTCGAACTCGCCGCGCTGCGGGCGGCGGTGGCTCGTGCGCTACGCGCCGGCGGCCGCCGGGTCGCGCCACGGGCGCGGGGGTAGCGCCGGGATAACCGTCTCGTCGTCCAGAGTGCACAGCGGCAGCCGCTCGCCTAGCCAGCGCAGCAGCACCGAACCGATCAGCGCGGCCAGCAGCGACCCGGCGAGCACGCCGACCTTCGCCTCGTCCCGCAGCTCGGCCGACGTGAACGCGAGGTCCGCGAAGAACAGCGAGATGGTGAAGCCGATCCCGGCCAGGACGGCACCGCCGATGATGTGCCCGTAGCGGACGCCACCCGGCAACGCACCGAGACCACTGCGCAGCGCCGCCGTCGCACCCGCGGTGATGCCGATCGTTTTGCCGAGCACCAGCGCCACGACCACGCCGATGGTGATGGGCGAGGTCACCGCGTCGCGGAGCAGCTGCCCGTCGAGGTGCACCCCGGCGTTGGCCAGGCCGAACACCGGGACCACGAGGTAGGCGCTGACCGGGTGCAGCGCGTCCTGCATCCGGTCGTTCGCCGGCACCGTGGCACGCACCGCCGAGACGGCGAGGCGGGCCCGCATCGGCTCGGCGCGCTCGATCAACGCCTTGCCGTAGACACGGAACCGCTCGGCCTGGTTCGACTCGACGGGCGTGGCCGGCACCAGCAGCCCGACGAGCACACCGGCCAGCGTCGGGTGCAGCCCGCTGGCATGCACGGCCAGCCAGAGCGCGATGCCGACGACCACGTAGGGGGTCAGCCGCCAGACACCCAGCCAGCGCAGCGTGGCGAGCACCAGCACCAGCAATCCCGACAGCACCAGTGCGACGGTGGATCGCCCGTCGGCGTAGAAGATGCCGAGCACAGCTATCGCGCCGATGTCGTCGACGATCGCGAGGGTCAGCAGAAACAGCCGAAGCCGGTCCGGGCAGCGCAAGCCGAAAAGCGACAGCACCCCCACCATGAACGCGGTGTCCGTGGACATCGGGATGCCCCAGCCGTGCGCACCGGGACCGCCGTGGTTGATCAGCACGTAGAGCAGCGCGGGCACGGCCAACCCGCCGATCGCGCCGAGTGCCGGCGCTGCCACGGCCCGCACCGAACGTAGGTCGCCGACGGTGACCTCGCGGCTGACCTCCAGCCCGACGACCAGGAAGAAGAGCGCCATCGCGGCGTCGTTGATCCAGTGCCGCACATCGAGGCTGATGCCCCAGTTGCCCACCCGGATGGACCCGACCGTCGACCACACCGTCTCGTAGCTCGACCAGCCCGGCATGTTCGCCCAGACGAGCGCGGCAACGGCGGCGGCCAGAAGCAGCACCGCGCTGCCGGCTTCGGTGGCGAGAAAGCGGCGCGCGTCCGGGGTCAGCCGGGGTAAGGGCACCACCACCCGAGGGCGCGGCCCCGGACGGCCCGGCAGGGTGACCGGTGTCTGCCCGGTGACCGCCGGCGGCGTGGCTGTGCCCTGGGCCGGGAGCTCGACAGTCACCTGGCGGTCAGCCCCGATACCCGGACATCAGTGCAGCCGCTCGCGCCAGTCGGGCGGCACCCGGCCGGCGGGGCCGGGAGTGGGTTGCTGCTCCGGATGGTGGGAAGGCGGAGCAAGCTCCGGGCCGTCGAAGGGTTGCTGGGTGCGGTAGTTCCAGAACCAGGTCTCGCCGGGTTCGAAGCTCTGGACGCATTCGTGGCCGCTCGCGCGGAAGTGCGCCGTGGCGTGCTGCTCGGGTGACGAGTCGCAGCACCCTACGTGCCCGCAGGCGGCGCAGCGGCGCAGATGCAGCCACCAGCCGCCCGCCTCGGTGCACTCGACGCAACCCGGCCCGCTCGGCCCGACGGCAGGATCGATGTTCGCTGCTTCGGTCACCCTTGTCAGGCTAGACACCGTGCCGCGCGGGCGCGACTGTCCCGCATCGCCGCGGGGCGGCGCTATCCCGCATCGCCGCGCGGACGCCGGAGCGTGAAGGTCTCGAACGGTGCGAGCTCCCCCTCCGGGCCGACCACGTCGTAGTACGTGATCGTCATCGTCGTCACCCCGTCGCGCCGGCTGCCCGGGTCGACGGCGAACGACGCGAAGCCGTAGGAGTTCGCGGGTTGCGCACGGCCGACCACGGGGCGTCCTCGCGGACGTACACCGGCGGCCGCTTTCCGGTGGTCGGGCTCGGCGCGCCGACCGCCGTGATCACTCGGCAGGCCGGCGGGTTGAAGAACAGCTGGTTCGACGGAGCTGACGTGCCGCCGCCGCCGATCACCATGTGCACCGTTCCGCGCGAGGTGTCGATCACGTCGGTGCGGGTGTCGGCCGGCACCGGCGTCAGCGTGGTGTTGCTCTGCTGTCCGCGGATCGGGTGCGAGCGCTCGTAGTGGTGCTCGTGGCCGCAGACGACGAGGTCGACGCCGTAGCGGTCGAACAGCGGCAGCCATTCCTGCCGGACACCGAGGTCGGCGCCGTTGAACTGGTCGGCCGTGCTGATCGCCACCTGGTGCATGCACACCACGATCCAGTCCACGTCGCGATCGGCGCGGGCCGCGCGCAGCTCCTGCTCCAGCCAGGCCTTCTGGGCGCCGTCGGAGTAGCCGCGCACGTAGCTGTTGCCGCCGTCCTGGTAGCAGACGTCGTCGTTGGCCAGGCTGATCACGCGGACCGCGCCGACGGTGAAGGAGTACCAGAGGCCGCGGGTGTTCTCCGTCTGCCCCGGCACGTCCGGCAGGCCGAAGTAGGTCTGGTAGGCCCGGTAGCCGATCGCCCCGTTGCCGAGCTCGTTCTCGTGGTTGCCGGCCGCCGGCATCCACGGACGGTGCCGCGCGCTACGGCTGTTGTTCTCCCAGAAGTCCGACCAGGTCCGCACCCGGTCCTCGGCGAGGTTCGCGTAGCAGAGGTCGCCGTTGAACAGGTGGAACAGCGGGCGGACCCGCTCGACGCCCGCGGTCACGTCTCCGGCGGCGGGGGACCCGAGATTGTCGTTGACGTACGGCGGGTTCGCGATCGTCACGCCGGCCGGCGGGGTGTACCGCTTGCCGGTGGTGGGCGTGCCCTGGTCGCCGAAGCTGGTGAACGTGACGGGCGCCCGGCCACGCGGGCCGGTCCGGAACGACCCGTACTCCGGCTCGGCGCCGTCGTGCACCGCCGCGTACACGTAGTCGGCCGCCGGCTGCAGTCCGGTGAGCCGCGCGTGCTGGGCGTAGACGGTCTTGCCCGACTTGGCGTCGACGTAGCTGCGCGTCTCGGCGGTGACGGTGCGCTCGAAACGGCCGTCCCCACCACCCAGCAGCACGCGGGCCCGGCGCACCGGCCACAGGCCGTGCCACGACACCACGATCTCGCTGCTGGCGTCAGCACCGAACTGCACGTGCAGCCCGTTGATCCGCGGCGTGTGCACCGGGTCCGCCGCACCGCCCGGTGCCGGGGTGGGGATGGCGGCTGGGGCTGCCGCCGCCTGCCCGGTGAGCACCGGCGCCACGGCGAGCGCGACGCCGGTGCCCCCGGCAACGGTCAGGAATCCACGGCGGGACAGGCCGGCTTTGAAGAGCTGCGCGTCATCGGTCATGACGCGGACGATTCCAGCCATTCCGGACGAGCCGGCCGCCAGCCGATGAACGGCAGGCGAACCTGCCGCAACCAGTCACCCGGCGACGATCCCCTCACCGCCGACTGCGCCGGGCACCACGACCGATCCGATCGCGGTGAGCGAGCCATAAACAGAGCCAGACGTTCTACTTCGAGTGGACCCCGACCGAGATCGACGAGAAGGCGAATGAGGTCAAACT
>JAVHVL010000503.1:0-12827 GCA_032160565.1 Pseudonocardiales bacterium
CTCATGCTCGCTCCACGAGATGTCGCTCGGTGCTCATGCTCGCTCCACGAGATGTCGCTCGGTGCTCATGGCGCCACCGCGACCTGATCGACTTCGTCCGGCCCGTACGGCACGGCGACGGCCTCGTCACCGGCACGCCAGCGCCGGCACATCGCGCGCAGCACCAGCACCGCCCCGACGGTCATGCCGGCATAGATGAGCAATGCCCCGCCGAAGAACGGCCACAGATTGCCCGAGGTCGCCACGGCGTCGCGGGTCAGCAGCAGCCCGACCACGGTCCACGGCTGGCGACCGACCTCGGTGACGACCCAGCCGCTTTCCAGCGACACGATCGCGACGACGCCGCTGATCGCCGTCGCGCGCAGGAACCACCGGCTGCGCGGCAGATCGCGCCGTCGCCACCAGGCGAACCCGAACCACGCGGCGAGGGCGAGCAGCAGGAAAGCGGTGCCGACCATCACGTCGAAGGACAGGTGCACGATGCTCACGAGGTCACCCGGCGGACGGACCTCGGCAGGTATCGCGTCCAGGCCGGAGATCCGCGTCGACGGGGTGAAGCCGGACAGGATCGATGCGCCGTCCGGGATCGGGATGCCGAAGCGGACCTTGCCGTTGATCAACACTCCGCCGAGGGTCTCCGGGACGCGCGTCCCGGAGCGCGGCACTATCTCGATAGCGGCGAACTTGGCCGGCTCGGTGTGGAACACCTCCCGGGCGACCACATCGCCGATGAAGATCTGCACCGGGATCGCGATCGCCGCGACCGTGAACGGGATCAGGAACCCGACCCGGTGATAGCGGTCGCGGCGGCCTTTCAACATCCCCACTGCGTACACGCCGGCCACGCAGAAGCCGGCGACGATGTAGGCCGCGACGAGCATGTGCAGGGATTCGAACCAGAAGGCGCGGTTGAAGAACACCGCCCACGGGTTGACGTCGACGACGCGCCCGTCACGCAGCGTGATACCGCCGGGCTGGTTCATCCAGGCGTTCGCCGCGACAACCGACAGCGTTCCCCCCACGCCGGACAGGGCAACCGGAAGGCCGGTCCAGAAATGCATCCATGGCCCGAGCCGGCTCCAGCCGTAGATGTAGATCGCGACGAAGATGGCCTCGAGAAAGAAGAAGATTCCCTCGACGGCGAAGGGGATTCCGTAGGCGGCGCCGAAGCGGCCCATCAGCTTCGGCCACAACAGACCGAGCTCGAAAGACAGCACGGTGCCCGAGACGGCCCCGACCGCGAACAGCACCGCCGCCACCCGGGACCAGCGCTGAGCGAGCAGCAGCGCCTGTGCGTCGCCGTGCCGAATGCCACGGTAGTTCGCGATCATCGTGATCGCGGTGAACGCGACCCCGAAGGGCACCAGAATGATGTGGAAGCCGAGCGTGAACGCCATCTGCTCCCGAGCCGGAAGTAATTGAGACGGCTCCGCGCTCGCCAGGAGCGAACCGGCGCGCGCCGCGGAATTCAGCACCATTCGTGTATGCCTACTCCTCGCCTCGTCAGCCCCGTCTTGGCCCTAGGCGCACAGTGCGGCATGGCACCGGAACTGCGTCCAGACCAGGCGGCCGGAGCGTGCAACCACTTGCAGTCCGAATGACCTATTGTTGCCGACATGGCACGACATCTCGCCGCGGTGGCGAAGCAGGCCGGCGTCAGCGAGGCGACGGTCAGCCGGGTGCTCAACGGCAAGGCCGGCATCTCGGACGCGACCCGGGAGGCCGTGCTCACCGCGCTGGACGTGATCGGCTACGAGCGCCCGACGCAGCTGCGCCGCGGCCGCGCGCGAATGGTCGGCCTGATCGTGCCCGAACTGTCCAACCCGATCTTCCCAGCACTGGCAGAGGTGATCAGCGGCGCGCTCGCGCAGCGTGGCTTCAACTCCGTGCTGTGCACGCGCACCGGCAGCATGTCCGAGGCCGAGTACGTCGACATGCTGCTCGAGCGGCAGGTGTCCGGCATGGTCTTCGCGGGCGGCCAGTACGCCGAGGCGGACGCGCGCCACGAGCACTACGAGAAGCTGGGGAAGCTGCGCCTGCCGCTCGTCCTGATCAACGCCGCTGCCGAGAACCTCGACTTCCCGCGGGTCTCCACCGACGACGCCGTGGCGATGGAGCAGGCGTACGGCCATCTCGTCTCGCTCGGCCACGAGAGGATCGGCCTGATCCTCGGCCCCGACGACCACGTCCCGTCGCGGCGCAAGCTCGACGCGTTCGAGGCCATCCGGGGCGGATCGACCGGTGAGCTGGTCGAGCGGGCGATGTTCTCCCTCGAAGGCGGGCAGGCCGCCGCCAATCGGTTGATCACCGCGGGTGCCACCGGCATCGTCTGTGCCAGCGACCCGCTCGCGCTCGGCGCCATCCGCGCGGTACGCCGGCGGGGGCTGGCGGTCCCGGAGGACGTCTCCGTGGTCGGCTTCGACGACTCGGCCTTCATGAACTGCACCGACCCGCCGCTCACGACCGTGCGCCAGCCGATCGAGGCGATCGGCAGGGCGGCCGTTGCGCTGCTCACCGGCGCCATGGAGGGCGCGAAGATCGCGCCCGACGAGCTCTTCTACGAGCCGGAGCTCGTGGTCCGCGGATCGACTGCGCGCATGCGCGTCGCCGCCGACGCCTGACGCACCCCGCTCCGGATGCCCCGGAGGCGGCCTCCCCGCCGTGCTGCCGAGCTGCCGGGCCTTGCTATGCCGCCGGGCCGCTTCTGCCGTACTTGCCGAGCCCCGATCTGCTGGGCTGCCCAGCGACCTCTGTAACGAGATGACAATATTTCGTCGATCTCTTGCACCAGACTGTCATCCATGCGTAACCTCCCTGTCCATTGAGCCGCTGTGCTCGTCTGAAAGGTTCGCCCGCGAATCCTTCAGGCCACGCCGCCGGTATCCGGACTGCCAGAGGAATCGGGGACAGGGTGACGTTGGGGGCGGACTCGGCCGGCGCGGTCGCGTGGTGGCGGGACGCCGTCGTCTATCAGGTGTACGTGCGCAGCTTCGCCGACGCGAACGGCGACGGGACGGGTGACCTCGCCGGGGTTCGCTCCCGGCTGCCGTACCTGCGCGACCTCGGTGTCGACGCCCTCTGGTTCAACCCCTGGTACCCGTCACCGATGGCCGACAGCGGCTACGACGTCGCCGACTACCGGTCCATCGACCCCACCTTCGGCACCCTCGAAGAGGCCGAGCAGCTGATCCGTTCGGCGCTGCACCTCGGTATCCGCACGATCGTCGACGTGGTCCCCAACCACGTGTCCGACCAGCACCCCTGGTTCCGCGCCGCACTCGATGCCCCTATCGGCTCGGACGAGCGGGCCCGGTTCTGGTTCCGCCCCGGCGCCGGCGAGCACGGCGAGATCCCGCCCAACGGCTGGCAGTCGATCTTCGGCGGCCCGGCGTGGACGCGCACCAAGGACAGCGACGGCGTGCCCGGGGAGTGGTACCTGCACCTGTTCGCCCCCGAGCAGCCCGACCTGAACTGGATGCACCCCGACGTCTGGCGCGAGCACGAGGACGTGCTGCGGTTCTGGTTCGACCGCGGCGTGTCGGGCATCCGGATCGACTCGGCCGCCCTGCTGGTGAAGGACCCTGCTCTCGCCGAGGAGCGGACGGATCACGGGGCGGGGGAGCACCCGTTCACCGACCGCGACGAGCTGCACGCCATCTATCGACGCTGGCGCGCGATCGCGGACTCCTACCCGCAACCGCGGGTGCTCGTCGGGGAGCTCTGGCTGCCGGACGCCGAGAGGTTCGCGCGCTACCTGCGTCCCGACGAGCTGCACACCGCCTTCAACTTCGACTTCCTCAGCTGCCCGTGGGAACCGACCGCGCTGCGCACGTCCATCACCTCGACCCTCAAGGCGCACGAGCCGGTGGACGCACCCGCCACATGGGTGCTCGCGAACCACGACGTGACCCGCGCGGTCACCCGCTACGGGCGGGCGGACAGTTCGTTCTCCTTCGAAGCCAAGCGCGAGGGGACGCCGACCGACCCTGCGCTCGGCTATCGCCGGGCTCGCGCCGCCGCCCTGTTGGCGATGGCGCTGCCCGGCTCGATCTACATCTACCAGGGCGAGGAGCTGGGGCTGCCCGAGGTCGAGGACATTCCCGCCGAGCGCCGCCAGGACCCGATGTACTTCCGCTCCGGGGGGCTGTCGCCGGGGCGCGACGGCTGCCGGGTGCCGATCCCGTGGTCGGGAACCGAGCCGCCGTACGGCTTCAGCCCGGACGCCGACGTCCGCACCTGGCTCGACCAGCCCGCGGACTGGGCTGCGCTCACCGTCGCCGCGGAGGCCGACGACCCGACCTCGATGCTCGCCCTGTACCGCGCCGGCCTGCGGCTTCGGCGCAGCGAGGTGCTCGAGGCCGGCCCGTTCGCGTGGCTGCCCAGCGATCCCGACGTCCTCGCGTTCCGTCGCGGCGACGAGTTCGCATGCGTATCCAACCTCGGGTCGGGTCCGGCAGACCTGCCCACCGGCTCAACCGTCCTGCTCGCCAGTCACTCAGTCGAAGGAGGTCAGCTGCCCCAGGACACGACGGCCTGGCTCCGCCTGCCGAAGGGGTCCTGACCGCACACCCGTCACCACGCAGTGCACCGCAGACGCCACGGCGTCCATGACAAGGAGTGACCATGAAGTCCAGATCGATCACGGCTGTGGTCGCGGTGCTCACCGCGGCCACGATGTTGGCCGCCTGCAGCAGCAGTGGAAAGAAAGCGTCGAATTCGGGCGCGCCGAGCAGCGCCGGTACGGCGCCGGTGACGATCAGCGTCGCGTCGCTGATCCCGGGCAGCACTGCCGAGGCCACGACGCAGTTCAACGCCCAGGTCGCTGAGTTCGAGAAGGCCAACAAGAACATCACGGTCAAGTCCGAGCAGTACCAGTGGACCGGCCCGACGTTCGCGGCCAAGCTCGCCGCCGGCACGCTGCCCACGGTGTTCACCGTGCCGTTCACCGACGGGCGCACGCTCGGCCAGAACGGTCAGCTGGCCGACATCACCAAGCAGGCCCAAGCGTTGCCCTACTACGACAAGTACAACCCGGCCGTGCTGGCCGAGGCGAAGACCTCCGACGGCAAGGTCATCGCGCTGCCGACCGCCGCCTACGCGCAGGCGCTGCACTACAACCGAAAGCTATTCACGCAGGCCGGGCTCGATCCAGACAAGCCGCCGACGACGTGGGACGAGGTTCGCGCGGACGCCAAGCAGATCGCCGCGAAGACCGGTAAGACCGGCTTCGCGGAGATGGCCAAGAACGACAACACCGGCGGCTGGATCCTGACGACGCTGGCGTACTCGTTCGGTGGGCGGATGGAGACCGGCTCGGGCAAGGACTCCAAGGCCACTCTCGACAACGACGGGACGAAGCAGGCGCTGCAGCTGCTGCACGACATGCGTTGGTCGGACAACTCGATGGGTTCGGACTTCTCCTACGGCTGGTCGGAGATCAACCAGGCGTTCGCGGCCGGCAAGGTCGGCATGTACGTGAGCGGCTCGGACATCTATACGAACCTCGTGCAGGCGAGCAAGATCGACCCGAGCATCTACGGCCTCACCACGGTCCCGCTCGGTTCCAGCGGAGACGCCGGAGTGCTCGGCGGCGGCACGCTCGCGGCCGTCCGACCCGACGCGAGTGATGCGGAGAAAGAGGCTGCGGTGAAGTGGATCGACTTCTTCTACGAGCAGCCGCTGGTCGACCAGGCACAGGCGATCCGCAACGCACAGACACTGCAGGCCGGCAAGCAGCCGGTCGGCGTGCCGGCGCTGCCGGTGTTCAACCAGGCGCAGTACGACCTTGCGAACACGTGGATCAAGTCCTACATCAACGTCCCTCAGGACCAGATGAAGCCGTTCACGGACAGCATCTTCACGCAGACGCTGGTCGCTGAGCCGGCGGCGTCGACACAGAGCGTCTATCACTCGCTCGACACGGTGGTGCAGGCCGTACTCACCCAGAAGGGCGCGAACATCGATCAGCTGCTCAAGGGTGCGAACGACACCGCACAGGGGCTGATCACACAGGGGAAGTAGCGCTCCCACGTGTACGCGGGTGGCCGGACGGCGAGATCCGGCGTCCGGCCACCCGTACGCGCTGACGCAGCGAGAGGAACTCGATGTCCACTGTGCATGAACCGTTGAGCGCGCCGGCGCGAGGTCACGAAGGTTCGGCCGCCCCGAACACCGAGGATGCGGCGCCGGTATCGCCCCGGCGCACTCGGCGGATCGCAACCCCGCTCTCCTGGGTCCGGGGCGGCGGCCTGACCGCTCTGCTGTTCATGCTGCCCATGCTCCTGATCTTCGGGGCGTTCTCGTGGTACCCGATCGTGCGCACCGTGATCATGTCGCTCCAGCACACCAACCTGGTGCAGCCGGCGACGTGGGTGGGGCTCGACAACTTCCGCACGGTCATCCATGACCCGCTCTTCCCGACCGCGGTCAAGAACACGGCGTACTTCGCGCTACTCGCACTGATCTTCGGCTATCCCATCCCGCTTGCGGCGGCGGTGCTGATGAGCGAGGCGCGACGCTTCCGCGGCGTCTACAGCGCGCTCGCCTATCTACCGGTCGTCGTCCCGCCGGTGGTAGCGGTGCTGCTGTGGAAGACGTTCTACAACGCCGATTCGACCGGGGCGTTCAACACCATCCTCGGCTGGGTGCACCTCGGTCCGTACCCGTGGCTGCAGTCAGCCAGCTGGTCGATGCCCTCCCTCGTACTCGAGTCGACCTGGGCCAACGCGGGCGCGACGGTGATCATCTACCTCGCTGCGTTGACCGGCGTGAACCGCGAGCTCTACGAGGCCGCATCCGTCGACGGCGCGGGGCTGTGGCACAAGGTCTGGCACATCACGTTGCCGCAGCTGCGCGGCGTGATGCTGGTGACGTTGATCCTGCAGGTCATCGGCACCGCGCAGGTGTTCCTCGAGCCGTTCCTGTTCACGTCCGGCGGGCCGACGAACTCGACGATGACGATCCTGTTGATGATCTACAACTACGCCTTCGGCAACAGCCTCGGTGGTGACTACGGCGCGGCCACCGCGCTGAGCCTGATGCTGGCGCTGTTCCTGGCGCTGCTCTCGCTGATATATCTGCGCGCCACGCGCTCCTGGAGCACCCAATGAGTGACACCGAGGCACGGCTGCTCACCGACCGTAACGCGCCGGACAGCGCGCTGGTCTCTACCACGGACTGGCGGCGGCCGGCCGTTCGGTACGGCCTGGGCACCGCCCACGTCGCCCTGCTGGTGCTGCTCGTCGTCGGGTGCCTGGGGCCGCTCCTGTGGCTCGCCAAGGCGGCGATCACGCCGACCGACGACACGCTGACCACGCCGATGGCCTTCTTCAACCACGGCGTTGCCTGGTCGAACTTGAGCAAGGCGTGGACCGACGTGCGGGTGGGGCGCTACTTCTGGAACACCGTCGTACTCGCCTTCGGGTCGTGGCTGTGCCAGATGGTCGTCGCCACCACGGGCGGGTTCGCGCTGTCGGTGCTACGGCCGCGGTATGCCCGGCTGGTCAGCGGTCTGCTCTTGACCACGCTCTTCGTGCCGGCGGTCGTACTGCTCGTCCCGCTCTACATCGAGATCGTCCACCCGCCGGTGATCGATCACTCGTTCGTCAACAGCTACTGGGCGGTCTGGCTGCCCGCCGGCGCAAGCGCGTTCAACGTCGTGCTCATGAAGCGGTTCTTCGACAACCTGCCGCGCGAGATCTTCGACGCCGCGCGGGTCGACGGGGCCGGGGCCTTCCGGCTGTTCTTCATGATCACGTTGCCGATGTCGCGCCCCATCATCGGGGTCGTGTCGGTGTTCGCCGTCCTGGCATCGTGGAAGGACTTCCTGTGGCCCTTGCTGGTGCTCAGCAATCCGGACGTTCAGCCGATATCTGTGCGGCTGCCCTCGATTCAGGCGCAGACCGAGCTGGGCGTGTTCCTCGCGGCCCTGTTCATCGCGACGATCGGCCCCATCATCGGGTTCCTGATCTTCCAGCGCTCGTTCCTGCGCGGGTCGGGGCTGAGCGGTGCGGTGAAGGGCTGAGCGGTGCCGTGAAGGGCTGAGCGTTACCGGCCACTGCCGGTACGAACGCGGCGCCGCCCCCGGCGACGAGTGGTTGCAGCGCGGTCAGGCCGCCAGGAGGGCGTCGATGGCTGCGCGGACCTCCGGGGCATCGGGCTCAGTGCGTGGACTGAATCGCGCAACCACCTCGCCGTCCGGGGCGACGAGGAACTTCTCGAAGTTCCACCTGATGTCGCCTGCCTCACCAGCGGCGTCGGCGACCGGAGTCAGCAGCGCGTAGATGGGATCGCGGTGCGCCCCGTTGACATCGATCTTGTCCGACATCGGGAACGTGACGCCGTAGGTCGCGGAGCAGAAGGTCTCGATGTCGTCCGCCGTGCCGGGCTCCTGACCGCCGAACTGGTTGCACGGGAACCCGATCACCGTGAAGCCCCGTTCGGAAAGCTGCTCCTGCAGGGCCTCGAGCTTGGCGTACTGCGGTGTGAGACCACAGCGGCTGGCGACATTCACCACCAGCGCCGCCTTGCCTCCGGTCAGCGCGCCGAACGTCGTCCGCGCACCCTGCAGGGTGGTCACAGGCAGCTCCAACAGATCACTCACGGATTTGCTCCTTCGGTGGCGGACACTGGTGATGTAGCGATCTGATCCGGCGCGCTATTCCTGATCTTCCCGCGGTTCAGGTAGCTATGACCGACAGGTAGCTATGACCGCGCTGGCGCAGGAACGTCCACGTCGCGCGGTAACGCCCGCGCCAGCCGGTGGCCCCGACCCGCGGTGAGCTTGGTAACACGCTCGGGCGGTTGGACCGGCAGGAGATCGGAGCGGATCGAGACGCCGGCAAGCGGCGGCCTCAGGTGCTGCGAAAGCCAGTTGAACGCGACGGGCTCGAGGGAAAGCCACAGGTGCGCGTTGTGCCCGCCCTTGGCGAGCAGGATGTCCGAGATCCGCAGTGGTGGACGGGCGACGGCGTCGAGGCCGATCGTGTCGCGGTAGGACGGGCCGTCATGACGGCTGGCGATCGCCAGGATCGCCAGCGAGTGGTGTCGCCAGTGCCGCGCTTCCCACAGCGGGCTGTTGGCCTCGGTCAGGGCGACATTGCCGCCGAGCAGGTTGCCGACGGAGGTGCCGATGTCCGGCCGCGCGTAGCCGGACAGCGACACCACGGACGAGTACAGGTCGGGGTGGCGCATGGCCAGGTTGAGCGCGCAGTAGCCCCCGGTGGAGTAGCCCATGATTCCCCAGGACGCGGCGTCCGACGCGGCTCGGAAGCCGGTGTCGACCGCCCGATGGACGTCAGCGGTCAGGTACGTGTCGACGTTCGGGCCGCCCACGACGTTCAGGCACTGGGTGTCGCGGGGAGCGAGCACGTTCTGGGTCGGCATGACCGCGATGAACGGCAGCGCGTGCGAACTCGCGATCTGCGCGTCGAGCACGCCTTGCAGGTGCAACGGCCCGAGCCACGTCTCCGGATTGCCGGGCACGCCGTCCATCAACTCCACCACGGGATAGCGCACGTCCGGGGCGGCAGGGTTGCCGTAGGCGGCGGGCAGGTACACCAGTGCGTGCAGCGGCGGCAGCCCGCTGGACCTGCCGGGGATGCTCCACGGGATGACGGTGCCGTGCCCCGCGTAGTACGCCGCGCGAAGTTGTGCGGTGTACGGCCCGTCCGCGACGTGACTGCCGATCGACGTCGTCCCGGTCGTCAGGGTGGGCTTGCCGAACAGCTCAGACCACGACGTGTAGAAGTCGTAGGTCTTGTTCAGGACGAGGCCGGCGAGCGACACGGCGAGCAGCTGACAGGTGGCCAGCAGAGCCACCCGGATGGCAATACGGACAATTCGGTTGCGTCCCAGGCGATTCCACATGAGAAGGCACGCGGCCGGGGCTGCGACCGCGAGAATCGCGACCAGCGCGATGGTTCCCGAACTGAGGAGGTTCATTTGCGACGATCGTGCAATTGTCCCGCTGAGCGAACCCTGATACCGCGCCGCATGAGCAAAGGAAAGCAAACGTTGACCTGAATGGCAGACGCCGCGCGCCGCTCTCGGCGTTACGCCGGTCCGCCCGGGCGTCTCACAGGTGGCGAGCGCGGTACTTCTTCGCGATGCGCCGGGCCTGCTCTCGGGCGACGCGGGCGTTGTCCTGCTCGCGCTGGTAGAGGATCCCGAAGGCGAAGCCGTTCTGCCCGCGCGTCGTGCCGGCCTTCGCGCCGAGCCGGCGCAGCAGCTCGGCACTGACCATGCTGTCCTGGTGCTCGCCGAGCAGGTCCTGCAACTTCTGGTACCGCTTGGCGTGGCTGGCCGCGGCCTTCTTGCCGATCACCGGCTCGGCGGCCTCGGCGGCGTAGCGGGCACGTTTCGCCGCCTTGCGCGCGCTGTGCAGCAGCTGCACATCACCGGTGGCGTTGGCCCGCTCGAGCCGCTTGGACACCCGCTTCTCCGCCCGCTCGACGCGCTCGGCGAGGATCTGCGCCGGCGCCTCACCCAGCGGCGTCCAGGGCGGCTGCCGTACCAAGCCGTCCACGTCGGCGAGCAGCGAGAGGTAGCGGTCGCCGGACAGAGCCGCGACCAGCAACTGCCATCGCTCGGCCTTCTCCGGGCTCAGCTCGGCGTGCACACGGGTGCGGACGGGCCCGAGTTGGACCGATTCGTCCAGCTCGTCGAGCATCGCGTCCAGCCGCTTGATGAGGACCTGCCGATCGCGAAGCTCGCCGAGCAGTGCGGCGTACCACCGCAGTTCGGTGTCGAGCGCCGCCGCTCGATCGGCGTCGAACAGCTCGCCGTACACCCGTAGCGTGCTGCGCAGCCGCCGCGTGGCGACCCGCGTCTTGTGGACGACGCTGTCGTCGGCGCGGCGCAGCGCAAGGTCGCCGGCCAGCATGACGCGCTGCTGCTCGGCGACGTAGCCGGCGAGCACGTCGCGGGCCCGCTTCGTGCGCTTGGGTTCGGCGAGCGACGGAAGTGCCCGAGCCAGCTTGGACGTGCTGGCGGACGGCTGCGCACCGGCACGCTCGAGGCGCCGCCCCAGCACGTACAGCAGCTCGACCTGGTCGTCGCCCAGTTCGACCTCCACCTCGCGCCAGGTGGAGGCGGTGGCGCCCGCGCCCTTGCCGCCGTCGCCCGTACCGCCGGAGCCGTTACCCGCGGCGGCACTGGAGGCGTGCACCACGTCGTCGTCGATCTCTGCCAGGCGGCGCCCGGCGGCGTCCACCAGCCGGGTGACCGAGCGCTCGGTCTTCACGCGCGCGATCCGGGTCAGCGACTGGCCGCGGGTGACGCCGAGCAGCAACCGCTGCAGCTCCTCTGGCGTGCCCTCGCTGTCGGCCTCGACCCGGATCTCCTCGCGGAACGGTGGCTGCGGAATCTTCAACTGCCACCCGGTGTCCGCACTGCCGGTGCGGTGACGCAGGGTCATGCGGGCGCGCAGCAATGCGTGGTCGGCCGTGTCGAAGTAATCGCTTCGCAGCTGCTCGGTACGAACCTCGAGCCGGCCGCCGTCGGGTAGCAGCTCGGCGACATCCGGGACGACGAAGTCCGGGGCGACGTCGAACTTCAGCTCGCGTTCCACGTAGGACTCGGTCACTACGCCATTCTGCCGCGCGAACGGCCGCGGTACAGCCCGGGTGGCCTGAATTTCTTGCGCTCGACGCCAGACGGCGCGCGCGGCAGGGTATGGGCATGGGCAATGGCTCGGCGGACAGGAACCGGATGCCCTACGAGCGCAATGAGAGCGAGGCGGAGCGGCTCGATCGCAACTACAGCGAGCTGCTGCAGGAGCTGCGCGTGGCACAGATGGGCGTGCAGATCCTCTTCGCCTTCCTGCTGGGCATCGCCTTCCAGCAGCGGTTCGCGACGATCAGCGACTTCCAGCGGGACGTCTACATCGGCACGCTGATGTGTGCGGCCGTGTCGGCGACGTTCTTCATCGCGCCCGTGGCCATGCACCGCGCGATGTTCCGGCGGCACCTGAAGGACGAACTCGTCGTGCTCACCGGCCGGCTCGCGGTGGGCGGTCTGGCGTTCCTCGGCATCGCGATGCTGGGTGCGCTGCTGCTGATCGTCGATGTGGTCGTGGGGCGCACCGCCGCGGTCGTCCTGACAGCCATCGCCGCCGCCGTGTTCGGCTACCTCTGGTGCGTGCTGCCGCTGCGCTGGCGCCTTCGTGCCGGCGACGGGCCGATCGAGGACGGCGGCGGGCGGGTGTACTGAGGACGGCTACCCCACCACCGGGGCGACGGCCGACCAGGCCACCGTCAGCTGGCCGTGCCGCGCGCGGGTCACGTCCACGGGCCATGCCGCCCGGAGCGACCGGCACGCTGCCGTCCAGCGCTGGCGGGCACCGAACGCGGACAGCGGGGCTGCGGCGTCCCAGCCGGCGTCGAGGTCGCGGAGCAGCCGGTGGATGGGCTCGCCCGGAACATTGCGGTGGATCAGGGCCTTCGGCAGCCGCTCGGCGAGTGCGCTCGGGCGCTCCAGCGACTCCACCCGGCAGGCCAGCGTCAGGCTCATCGGACCGGACGCGTCGAGCAGCACCCACCCCGCCGACCTCCCGATCTCGTCGCACGTCCCCTCGACGAGGACACCACCCGGCGCCAGCCCCGCTCGGATCGTCGCCCACGCCTCGGCGGCCGCGGCGTCGTCGTACTGCCGGAGCACGTTCGCGGCGCGGACGATCGCCGGTGCGTTGCCGGCCAGTTCGAAGCCACCGCGCGCGAAGCCCAGCCGGGGCGGATCGGCGAACGGCGCTGCCGCTGCGACCCGTGCCGGGTCGATCTCCAGCCCGAGCACTCGCACGTCGGGACGAACCCGGGTCAACCGGGCGGCGA